>CAIRNL010000109.1 GCA_903879975.1 uncultured Chloroflexota bacterium
AGATCGACATCGTCGCTAGCGGGCGCAAGGGCACGGTAGAGACTGGTGAGATGTCGGTGGCCGAGACGCAGGCCGATGCCGGCCGCGCCCGCCTGCTGCCGAGCGGTGTCTACGCGCGCTGGCTGGCGGAGAGTTGATGCCAACCCGGCTCACCAGCGTAAACAATTCGCACGTCAAGGACGCACTCAAGCTGGAGAAGCGCAGCGAGCGTGAGCGCCGGCGCCTGACGCTGGTCGAGGGCGTGCGCGAGGTGAGCAGAGCGCTGGCAGCCGGCATCGTGCCCGTTGAGGCGTTCGTCTGTGCCGAACGGATCGAGGGGTCATCCATGGGTGCGGCTGTCGCCTATCTGGAACGCCTGGATGCGGAGCGGTGCTGCCACCTCTTCCAGGTGACGCCTGAAGTCTTTGCTAAACTGGCAGTGCGCGAGGCCAGCGGCGGCGTGCTCCTCGTGATCCCCTATCTGGACACATCCCTGGCACACCTGCCCCGGCCCGCTAACCCATGCTATGCTGTCATCGACCGGCCGGAAAAACCAGGCAATGTGGGCGCCATCCTGCGTACGGCGGATGCAGCAGGAGTAGATGGCGTCATCCTCTGCGGCGGCACCGACCTGCACAACCCCAACGTCGTGCGTGCCAGCCTGGGCACACTCTTCACCGTGCCCGTCGCCGAAGCACGAACGGACGAAGTGATCGCCTGGCTGCGCAGCTGTGGCGTGCGTGTCGTCGCCACGACGCCGGACGCAATGGATCGCTACACCGAGGTAGATATGACTGGCCCGGTTGCCCTTGCGATGGGCAGTGAAGCAGAAGGGCTGAGCGATGCCTGGCTCGCTGCTGCCGACGAACATGTGGCTATTCCGATGTTCGGGCACGCCGACAGCCTCAATCTTGCCACGGCGACGGCGCTGTTGCTCTACGAAGTCTTACGGCAGCGTGGGCGACAGAGATGACCCGGCGCAACAGCCAGGTCGCAGTACAAGCTACATCGGCCTGCAACCCGTCCACCGATCGATGCACAGGGTCTGGCACCCGCTGCACTGCAGAAAAGCCTGGGAAAGCTAGCGATGCGTAAAAGTACAGCTATCGTCGCCGTCGCCACTGCTGCCGTCGGTGCCTGGTCTCTCTTGCGCACGCCGCGCGGCCGCTTCAAATGGCGGCCACGCAACGCGCTGGCACCGGAAGTAGCACTGATCACGGGCGCGTCGTCCGGCATCGGCGCCGAATTTGCGCGGCAGTTGGCTCAGCGTGGGTTCGACCTGGTGCTGGTGGCACGCCGCTCGCAACGGCTCCAGGCGCTGGCTGCGGAACTGTCCGCTGCACACGGCGTTGCCTGCCAGATCCTTGCAGCCGACCTGGCACACGAAGCGGGGCTAGGCCAGGTCGAGGCACGTGTTCGCGCATTGGACAACCTGAGCCTACTCATCAACAATGCCGGCTTCGGTACCGCAGGCCGGCTGGTCAATACCGACCCCACGCGCCAGCAGGAGATGGTCGCACTGCACGTCATGGCGCCCCTACGGCTCGCACAGGCGGCGATCCCCGGCATGACTGCACGCAAACGGGGCGGGGTCATCAATGTATCGTCGGTGGCGGCCTACGTGCGCCTGCGCGGTACGGCCAACTACGTTGCAACCAAATCTTACCTGAATGCGTTTTCAGAGACATTGCAGATCGAATTGCGCGGCACGGATATCTACGTGCAGGCACTCTGCCCTGGCTTCACGCACACGGAGTTTCACAGCACGCCGGACTACGCTCAATTCAAGTCGACCCAGTATCCAGACTTTATGTGGCTCAAGGCCGGCGATGTGGTGTGCCAATCACTCGACGCACTCGGTAACGGGCAGGTGATCTTTGTGCCCGGTGCACTCTATCGCAGCCTGGTTGCCATACTCCGCACGCCAATCCTAGGCAGAGCGATGATGCAACTGGCTGCACAGTTCGGCTGAGCCTGATCGCACAGTTCGTTCCATTTTTCACCAGGAAGGCGGATTACTTGCCAATCTATCAGTGGGACGGTATAGTTGCAACATCGTGTCGATCCGGACAAAATCAGGTGTGCAGGTCTGAAGATTCGCACAACAAATCATACGAATTCGGCGCAAGGAGATAGTGCTCATGACGGCGAAAATCGGCATCTTCTTTGGCAGCAGCACCGGCTGCACCGAACGCGTTGCCAATATGATCAAGGAAGAAATTGAGGCTACCGGCAGCGCTACATGCGATGTCATGGTCATTTCGACAGCCAATGCCAAGCTCTTCCCCAACTACGATTTCCTGCTCTTTGGCGCATCGACCTGGAATATCGGCGAATTGCAGGATGACTGGGGGTTGTCGCTGCCACTGCTCACGAGCGAGGGGCTGAAGAACAAGAAGGTTGGCCTCTTCGGGTGTGGTGACCAGTTCGGTTATTCCAACAGCTTCGTCGATGCCATCGGCGTCATCGGCGACCGCATCACAGAGTTGGGAGCGCAGACTGTCGGCTGGATCGTACCCGATTCGAGCTATCAGTTCGAATTCTCACGTGCCGGTTATGAAGGTACACTCATGGGACTGCCCATCGATGAGGATAACCAGGCGGCTATGACCCCGCAGCGTGTGGTCAACTGGACACATTGGGTACTGGAAGAGTTTGGTTTGAAGGAAGCTTCAACCGCAGGATGATGGCTGCCTAAGTCGTTCGCACGCAATGGATGCATTGCTGAAAAATACCTAGCGCGCCGGGTGGAGAATGCCACCCGGCGCGCTGCTTATCGACGTGAAGGAACCTACAGAACGAGTTGAGCGTTTTTTCTATGCTTGGAAGTTGCCCTACTGCGCGCAGGACACAGTACGCTTACACTTTGTCTAACCTTAAAGCCATTCCCCTTTCCGGCAAAGTCCTTTGACCTTACCGATTGGGTATGATACACTTGAAGCACAGTGAATTCTCCCCGCGTAAGACGTGGGGAGAATCCGAAAAAGCGTTCCATAGGATGACGAATGAATTCTAAGCGACTGCGCAGCGGCATCATCTATCTCCTGCTCATCCTGGCGCTTGGTGCCTTTCTTTACAGTTCGTTAGTGCGCCGCCCGGCTAATAATGTCTCTGACGAAACGATTGCCAGCGTAGCCACCCTCGTGCGCAATGGCAACGTCAAGTCAATTGAAATCAACGGCGACCGGCTGCTCGTTGCCACCCTCGACGGCGATGAGATTCAGTCACGCATTGAGAGCGACGCTGGGCTGGTCGAAACGTTACTTGCGCTGGGGATATCTCCCGAACAACTTGCCAAGGTCGACATCAGCGTTGCCAACCCGCAATTCTGGGATACGTGGAGCGGTGTTATCATTGCTATTCTGCCTTTGGTGCTGCTGGGCGCATTTTTCTTCTTCATCTTGCGCCAAGCCCAGGGTGCCGGCAACCAGGCGTTCAGCTTCGGCAAAAGCCGGGCGCGTATGTTCACTGGCGATCGGCCGACTGTGACCTTCAAAGATGTGGCGGGCAACGAGGAAGCTAAGCAGGAACTGCAGGAAGTGGTCGAGTTTCTCAAGGAACCGCAGAAATTTGCGTCGTTGGGCGCGCGTATTCCAAAGGGTGTCCTGCTCGTGGGACCGCCCGGCACAGGCAAGACACTCATGGCCAAGGCTGTTTCCGGCGAGGCAGGCGTGCCCTTCTTTAGCATATCCGGCTCCGAGTTTGTGGAAATGTTCGTCGGCGTCGGCGCCAGCCGAGTGCGCGATCTTTTCGAACAAGCCAAGAAGAACTCGCCCTGCATTATCTTCGTCGACGAAATTGACGCAGTCGGCCGCCACCGTGGTGCTGGACTGGGTGGCTCTCACGACGAGCGCGAGCAGACGCTGAATCAGATTCTCGTGGAGATGGACGGCTTCGACACGGACACCAATATCATCATTATCGCAGCGACGAACCGGCCTGACATTCTTGACCCGGCACTGCTACGTCCCGGCCGCTTTGACCGTCGCGTAACGATGGATACACCCGATATGCGAGGCCGGCGCGCTATTCTCGATGTGCACGTGCGCGGTAAGCCGTTGGCAGCCGATGTGGACCTGGACGTCATCGCCAAGCAGACACCCGGTTTTGCCGGTGCTGACCTGGAGAATCTGGTCAACGAGGCCGCTATCCTGGCCGCACGGCGCAACCGGCGATCGATCGGCAACGACGAACTACAGGAAGCGATCGAACGCGTCATTGCTGGCCCGGAACGGCGCAGCCGGCTGATCACCCCGAAGGAAAAAGAGATCGTCGCTTATCACGAAGCTGGCCATGCCGTGGCTATGCATGTTCTCCCAAACCATGACCCAGTACACAAGGTAACGATTGTGCCGCGCGGTATGGCGGGCGGCTATACCATGAGTATGCCCGAGGAAGAATCGAACCTGATGACGCGCGAGAAATTCCGCGACCAACTCGTTGCACTGTTGGGTGGCCGCGTGGCCGAGGAAATTCGCTTCGGCGACATCACCACCGGCGCAAGCAATGATCTGGAACGGGTCACCGGTATGGCGCGCGCAATGGTGACGCAGTGGGGCATGAGCGAGAAGCTTGGCCCGATTCGCTATGGCGAGCGCGAAGAGATGATGTTTCTGAACCGTTCCTTCAGCGAGCACCGCAACTACAGCGATAAGGTGGCGCAGGAGATCGATGAAGAAGTCAAACGGCTGGTCGACGATGCCCACGGGCGTTGTCGTCAGTTGCTCACGGAAAACTGGGACGCTACGCAGCGGGTCTCAGCGCGCCTGCTTGAGGTAGAGACGATCAACGCACCGGAGTTTGAGGCGCTCATGCGGGGCGAGACCCCAGTCGACAGCACGGAAAGCATGTCGAGCCAGGGAAATACCGCCAGCCGATCTAAGCCCACCGGTCAGGTACGTAGCGATGACAAACGCGCCGACAGTGGCCTGGATCTCGGTGGCCGCGTGCCACAGCCTATTTGATGTACTGATGGCCGCTGTTCGCTCATCAGCTGGCCATATCGGGGCGCGTGCAATACAACTCAGCGTACATGACTAAGCAGCATGGAAACTCATCAGCCCCGCGGCCCGCCGACGGGGCTTTTACTTCTGGCAGCCAGCCAACCCAATTTTTGCCAGACCTGCCGACCACATCCTGGCACGCACGTTTTTACATTGCAGACCGCATGCGCATTGCGGGCACTCCTATCCTACGCTGGGGGTATGGCTTCCTGGTCGGGGTAGCTGTCATCTGGCTATTGGCGGGACTGCCGGGCAGTTGGGGGGTAGCCATGCTATGGCTGGCAGGCGCGCTGGCGCTGGCCGGAGCGGCCTACATTGCCCGGCGCGCCCAATACGTAGACTTCACGGCGACAGCGTCCCAGCTCCCAACAGGCGTGCTCCTGCCGACAGCCGCTAAGATACCAGTCTATGTGACAGGCTTGCTCGGTGTGGAGCGGAAAGAGCGGGCGTTCACGATGGCGCCCGGCTTCTATCGCACCTTCGCCACGCGCGAGCATGCCCTGCTCTGCCGCGTCAACGAACGCCACCTGTGGGGCGTGGCTACGTGGCCTGAAGAGGAGACTGGCCTGTGGTATGCCTTCTTTGCGCCCCAGCAAATCGTCGACATCGCAGCGGGCTGCTTGCGCTACGGCCACCATACGTTCGACGCACTTGCCGTCACTTACCGCCCTGCCCCGTCCAACAGCAAACACCGCCGGACACCGGGCGTGGCGACACTCTATCTCGGCTTTCCCGATTCGGCAGGTTGCACCACCGTCGTTGCCGACCTTGCGGTTGAATGGAACCCAGCTGTGCAATGGACAGATAGACTATGACCGAGCATCAGCGCCCCTCTTGGGACGAATATTTCATGCAAATTGCCTTCACGGTGGCCCAACGCAGCACCTGTGCTCGCGCCCACGTCGGCTGCGTGCTCGTGCGCGAGCGCCGCATTCTGACGACCGGCTACAACGGCGCGCCAGCCGGCCTGCCCCACTGCGATGATGTCGGCCACTTGCTCATCGACGGACACTGTGTGCGCACTTTACACGCCGAGCAGAATGCGCTGATCCAGGCGGCCCTGCATGGTGTGGGCACCGAAGGTGCTGCCGCCTATGTCACCCATCAACCCTGC
The DNA here is from genome assembly GCA_903879975.1 of uncultured Chloroflexota bacterium. Taxonomy (GTDB): domain Bacteria; phylum Chloroflexota; class Anaerolineae; order Caldilineales; family Caldilineaceae; genus Caldilinea. Next base: position 6,097 of record CAIRNL010000109.1, read on the forward strand.
CTGACCTGTGCCAAAATGCTGATCAATGCCGGCGTGCGCCGCGTCATCTACGCTGGCAACTATCCGGACGAGCACAGCCGGGCTTTCCTCGATGAAGCCAATGTCGAACTGGTGCGCGCGACGTGGCCGCACCCTGCCGGCACACCCGCCCAACCATGATTGCTCCTATCACGATGGATTCCCAAATGAACGGCCAACCTATATTGCAGTTCCCAACCGGTTTTTTGTGGGGTACCGCTACATCGTCACATCAAGTCGAGGGTAACAACCACAACAATCAGTGGTGGGAATTCGAACAGCAGCCAGGCCGTATCTGGCGTAATGAACGCAGCGCGCTGGCCTGCGACTGGTGGCATCATGCCGAAGTTGACTTTGACCTGATGCAGCAGTTTGGCCTGCCTGCCCATCGCATGAGCGTAGAATGGAGTCGTATCGAGCCAGAGCCAGGGCGCTTCGATCATCGGGCGATCGACCGCTATCGCGCCATGCTGGATGGCATGCGCCAGCGCAATATCCGCCCCATGGTCACGCTGCACCACTTTACCAACCCGCTCTGGCTGGAGCGCATGGGCGGCTGGGAAAACCCCGCGGTCGTCACACGTTTCCAAAACTATGTGCGCTACACCGTGCGGTCCCTGAGCGACCTGTGCGACCAGTGGATCACGATCAATGAACCCCTCGTCTACGTGGCGCAAGGCTGGGTGCGCGGGATATGGCCGCCGATGAAGGTCAGCCCGATGGGAACCCTACGCGTCTTCCGCCATATGCTGTTGGCGCACGGCGTCGCTTACCAGACCATTCACTCGTGTGCACCCGATGCCCAGGTCGGCTATGCCATGCCGGTGCGCGTTTTCCAACCCTCTAACCCCGCACGCTGGCTGGATCGCAAGGCAGCAAATCTCAAGCGATATCTGGGCGAGCATCTCTGGATTATGGCCACGGTCGATGGCAAGCTGCGCCCCCCGCTGGGACTGAACGAGTACAACCGTACCCTGGCCAACAGCGCCGACTTTTTGGGTATCAACTACTACACGCGCGATCTGGTACGCTTTCACCCGGATCCACGGCGACTCTTTGGCGAGGAACACTACCACCCCGAAGGCGAATTCTCAGACAGCGGGTGGCGAGGCATCTATAGTGAGTATGCCCCACAAGGCCTCAATCAGATCGTGCGCGAGGTGAGCGTCTTCGACAAACCCATCTATATCACCGAGAACGGACTGCCGGATCACGACGATGACCAGCGCCCGCGCTGGCTGATTGGCCATCTGCATGCGCTGCACCAGGCAATCCAGGACGGCTGCGATGTGCGCGGCTTCTACCACTGGACATTCACAGATAACTTCGAGTGGTCAGAAGGCTGGGGATTACGCTTCGGGCTAGTCGAGCTGGACCCAATGACACAGAAACGGCGGCCACGTCCCAGCGCCACTATGTTCAGTGAAATCGCCCGCAATAATGGTATTTCAGCTGCACTGGTCAAACAGTATGCCCCCCCTCTGCTGCCAGTGCTCTTTCCACCCTCATGAGTTTGTAGTGCGGCTTGAGTTCTGGGGATGACAGCCGAATGCAGCGATTGACTTCAATAACGCGGCGTGTTATGATGGCCGTAACGCATTGCGTCATAAATTTTGTCCTCTGTGGGATGGTGTAAGCGGGTAGGCTACAGGAGAGATACGATGAAGACTGAAGTCATGACAATGGATCCTATCTCCGGCGTCGATATGGGAAGAGTCCAGACCCAGGTGCCCCCTGATACGCAGGAGGGCAGCCAGCTGGGCCGGCATTTCGTCCTGGCCTATGTAGGCGCGTGGGCATTAGTCTACGATCGTGCGATCGCGCTGTATCAGGGAACACTCAAGCTGATCGCCGACGCCGAGAAACGGGGCGAGGGCATGGAATCGGCGTTGTCCCAGAAAATGAATTGCTTCCAGCGCCAGGCCAACCGCCAGAGGGACACCATCCAAGAGCCGCTCAGCGCTGGCGCTGAACAAGGTACGCACAATTTGAGCGACGCAGGTGAGACGTTGGAAGAGCGCCTGGAGAAGCAGGTCGAGCGAGTACTGGCCAACCTCGGGATACCGACACGCGATCGCTTGGAACGACTCAACCAGGAGATCGACCGACTCAACACCAAGCTAGACGAAGAATTGGCCCGCCAACTTTCTGCCGGCGCATAGGACGGTTCCGCCCTATCGCAGGATTAAAATGGACGTTCGAATTGGAACAGAGGAGGAGCATCCGCTCCTCCTCTCGTGTTTCAGTCTCTTCCCAGGTGATCGTTCAGCCAGGCGACGAGCATGGCAAATAAGTCAGCGCGTCCCAGGTCGTTGTGCGACTCATGATAGCCCCCAGGCCGTTCCACGAACTGTTTGTCACGCTCCTGCACTGCAGCAAAGAAGCGGCGGCTGCCCTCGATGGGCACTAGGCCATCGGCATCCCCGTGATACAGGAGTAGCGGCACGACAAGCCGACCGGCATTGGACTGCGCCCAGTCAACTCCTTGCATGATTTCACTGCCGGCACGGGCTGTACTCTTCGAATGAATCTGCGGATCGGAGGTGTAGCGTTCCACTTCGGCGGGATCGCGCGAAATAGTCGTGGCATCCAGGCCAGTGTCGAGGGTAAAACTCGGCACCACACGCGACAGAAGCCGCGCAACGGTCAACAGCACCGGCGATACATTCGGTTTGGTCAACAACGGCGCCGAGGCAACGACGCCGGCTAGGCCGGACGGACTGCGGATCGCATAGACCAGCGCGATCAGCCCACCGAGGCTATGGCCAAACAGGGCGACAGGCAGGCCAGGGCATGCTGCCTGCGCAAAGGCGGCCAGCGCTTGTACGTCGGCTAGGTAGTCGTCGAAGCTGTCGATGTGGCCGCGTTTGCCGGGCGAGCGACCGTGTCCACGGTGGTCAAAGGCATAGACAGCATAACCGGCTACTGTCAGAGAGGGCACAAGATGCGAATAGCGCCCGCTGTGCTCGCCAAAGCCATGCACGATGAGGAGCACTGCGCGCGGCGACTCCGGGCGCCAACACTGACCCGAAAGGGTGGTTGCCGCGGCTCCGGTAAAGGTGAACTCCTGTCGCTCCATGACTGTTTCCTTTCGCATGCGTCACTACCCCAGAAGGGGGGAATGATAGTCAGCATCGGCGGCGATACGCCGTAATTCACCGGCAAGTTGGTCGGCGTAGAGTACCAGCGCCTCCAGGATCCGACTGAAATGGGGCGCGCTGAGCTGATCGGCAGGCGTGTCCGCCAGCAACGACACATCGCCATCCCCGTCCAGTGCAAAACGGGCTATCCGCATTTGCTGGTTGAGTTGAAGCAATGTGGTGTTCAGACGCCCCACAGCATCGGCGGCGACGGGCGGCAGGAAGGGCGTCACCGCAAAATGCACCCAGTCGTCGACCACCATCACATACAGATCGAACTCTTCCTCACTCTCTGTAAAGAATGTACTACGCCAAAGCCCCGGTTCAGGCGCTTCATGCGACCAGCCATAATGGTCCAGATAACAGGCAATGTCGAGCATAGCTAGGACACCTTCCGTGCCAGTCTTGCCTGGACAGAGCATTTGCGGTTGGACATGCTGCCCGACGCCAAAGCCAGTCGATTCGTGACATCAAATACACCGCTAGTCCCGGCCATATCGAAAATAGCTCGGTCCGAACGGGTGTCATCCAATGAGAGCGCAATTGCCAGCGCCAGCCGCAGCGTGATCCGCTCGCCAAATCCCAGCCACCCAACAAGGACAATCAAAAGCGGAGCAGTGGCCGAAATCAACTGACGAACGGTTAATGGATGCCATCGTATCACACTGCACCGATTTGACGACAACACGAATGAAATGGGTACATCCTTCCTGATGCTTGCCTGAATCGTGGGACGCACCCCTTCATCCGACTTTGTTTGACATTTCGCATCTTTTGATTGACACTGGAGAAAAAGCTGATAAAAACTAGAATTTTGTAAGTTCGCTTTCTCGGCAGCGGCGATGTCCGAAAATTCTGATTTCGAAATCCTATGACTGTAGCGTTTAAGGTCTTTTCACAGAGCCAGTAGTACCCTTTCCGCTGAGCGTTGCAGCACAGTTGGGTCGTGTTGCCATAGACCCGGATGACAAGGCATGCCTGTCCCTGCCAGGCATGTACACTCACTGACGCTAGAAAAGTCGTAGACTCTCTTGAACAGTTAGTTGCTTTCTGGCACAACACCACTTAATCTTTCACACTTTTTCGGAGGAAAACTCATGGAATGGATGAACATGCAGTGGATCACAACGTTCTGGATGCCGTTGGTGATCGCTCTTGTCATTGGCTTCATCCTGGGCTGGCTGTTGACTGGACTCTCCCCACGCCGCAAGAATGCCGAGTACGCAGCGCAGATTGATGATGTTCAGGCCAAGTCTCGTCGTACAGAGCGTGATCTGGTCGATGCTCGTAAACAGGTGGACAGCCTGAAGAGTGATATCGCAAACGGCCAGACGATGGCTGACAACTTGCGCAGACAACTGGCCGCAGCGCAGGAACAGGCCAACACACTCAGTGAGCAGCAGGATGGTATTGACGCCGACCTTCAAAGCCGCAACATCGAACTGGCCGATGCCAAGATGCAGCTTGCGATGCTCCATGACCAGGTTGAACGTCTACAGAGTACCGCCAGCAACGAGATCGAAGACTTGCGCGCTCGCTACGAGGCCGCCGTTGCCGAAAATACGAGCATGCGCAATGCGCTTGACGCCGCACAAGGACAGCTGTCCAAAGTGCAGGCGGATGCCAACAGCACGGCCGAAACGGCTGCCGCTCGCGAGATTGCGCTCAACGAAGCGTATCAGCGTGCCGTCAACCTTCAGCGGGTGATCGAAGATCGAGAGCGCCTGCTTGTCGAGACGCAGTCTGAACTCGACAAGGTCAAGTCCCATGTATCTGCTCTGGCAGCCTCCAAGACTGAACTTGAGGATAGGCTGCAGCGCGCACGAGGAGACGTTGCCAGCGAAATGGCTGCGCTCACCTCCACAATGATTAAGATGAAGGACGACGCGTTGAGCAGCGCCAACGTGCGCATTGCCGAACTTACCAAGCAACTGAACGAGCTTCAGTCCAAGCAGGCCGCCGGCTGACGCCGGTCGTTGCAGTGTTCGTGCCCTACTCAGCAACCGCCAGCCGGTAGAACAGTCCGGGCACTACAAACGACCCAGTCGCCTTGACAGGAGAATGCAATGGATACAACACAAATCCTGTACCTGGTTGGCGCTTTTGTGCTTGGCTTTGTCATCGCCTGGTTCGCCGGGCGCGGCGGACCCAAACGGTCCGCAGAGGAAGCTGCCGCTGAGACACAATCTGTACGCAGTAAGTTGCGTACGGTGGAAAGCGACCTGCTGAAGGCACAAGGGCAATATCAGGAGAACCGGGTCACGATTGATCAGCTCTCCACAGAAAAGAGCAATCTGGTCTCCATGCTGAAGACCAGCGAATCCAGCCTGGCCGACGCAAGCGCCGAAATTCAGCGCATGAGCGCCGCGCTCAGCGACGCGCAGGCCGACAGATTGCTGTTGCAGACTGAGCTCAGCCAGTCCCGCAGTGCACTCGGCGAGGCGCGCGCTCAGGTGATGGCGGTGACCGCCGCACTCGAAGCCTCTGCCCAGGAGGCTGAGCAGGCTGAGGAAACTGCCATCGTTGCACACGATGCCAATGATGAACTGACGACTCGCATGGCAGAACTCGAAAGCGAGTTGGCCCTGACGCGTGCGACAGCCGATCGCCTGGCCGAGAAACAGGTGCTCGTTTCTGCCGAGCTCTATCTGAAGCGCAGCGAGTACAGCGATATTATCAGCGCCGGCGACGACGTTGTTGTCTCGGCTCTGGCGATGCGCGACCAGGCGCTCTTGGAGGCGCAGACGAAGCTGGATTACATGCGCCGCGATTTGAGCATGCTCACCGCTGCCGGCGCACAACTGGCCGATGCGCTGCAAAAGCGTAGTGAGGATTACGAAAGCCTCATGCTCCGGCTCGTAGCAGGCGAAATGGCTGTGCGCGCCCTGCCTGAAGTGTCGCTGGCAGCCGTTACCGCACCTGTCACAGAAGAGGCGCCCGTGGGTGAAGACGGCGTAGATGCAGGGGCAGCCGCGCCGGAAGCCGCAACGCCTGCTGAGGAGACCGGCTTCGATTGGGCCGCCGAGATCGAAGCTCGCTCTGCTGAGCTGGATGAACTCAAGAGCCAGCATGAAACCCTCAAGGGTGCCCTGGACGCCGCCATTGCTGAACGCGACAACCTGAAGAGCCAGCTCGCTGCACGTGCAATCGATATTGACGACCTCGCGGGAAAGCTGGCAGCAGCCAACGAACAGGTGGCATCCCTGTCTGCTGCAAAAGACAGATTCGCAGAGCAGTTGAAGGAGCGATCGAAGCTTATTGACGACTTGTTCGCCAAGATCGGCGATTTCGATGGCTTGCTGCGCAGCTTGCTGCCGGTTGCCACGGCAGTCGAGAATAGCGCCGAAGCTCAATCGTCAACCGAAGCAATAACCGGCGAAGAGGCTGTGCTGGCTTCCATCAGTCAGGAAGAGGAGGGGGTGACAGATGTCAACTGAAGACGCAGTGACCACTGCCCAACCCGCCGCAGTGGCTACGCCCGATGTAGGCGCTACCATCGACGATTTGTCTGCGATTCACGGCCGTGTCGATGAGCTGGCCGCTACGATCGGCGCAATCCAGGCTGCTTTCCGGCAAAAGAGCGATGAAATTGCCAACGCTCAGCGTCTGTCCAATGAACTCCAGACCCAGCTGAGTGCGCTGACGTCGGCCAACTGCGACTTGCAGGATTCGCTCGAGGAAAAGGCTAAGGCACTTGCCGACCGCGAAATAGACCTTGCCGCGCTGCGTAATGCGTTTGGTACCCGCAACCAGGAGTTCGACGCGCTCAACGCGCAACGGTCGTCCGTAGAGAGCAAGGCCGACAGCGTCGCTGCCGCAAAAGCCGCGCTCGACGCACGCATCCAGGCGCTGACCGCAGATGTCGACGCGATCCTGGCGCAAGATGCCGATGCACAGCCGGTCGATGCGCTGTCGACGGCAGAGACCGCAGAAGGCGAACCGCCCGTTGAGGCGATGGAAGCGGTACCGGCCAAGGCACTAGTGCAAGATGCGCCAGCAGTGCAAGGGGCGCCGGACGATCCGATGGACGCGCTCGCCGGCAGGGTCGCTGCTCTTGCGGCGCTCTTGAGCAGGAAGGTGGACGCGCTCGCCGCCGCCAACACCGATATCGATGGGGTGAGGGCACAACTGGCTGCAGCGCAGGCTGAACGTGATCGCCTGTCGGGTGGCTTGGCTGACATGGACAGCCAACTTGCCGGCTACATCGGTGAATATGGAAACAGTCAGACAATCGCTGTAGCATCTGCTGCGCTGCCTGTCGCTGGGACAGTGGACACTTCACCCGAAAAACCTGCCACGGCGACCGATCCGATTGCCGGCTCCGCTGACCGTGTTGCTGCCCTGGCTGCAGTTTTGCACCGCAGGCGCCAGGAAGTCGACGATGCGCAGAACCAGATCGCCTTGCTCGAAGAGCAGCTGGGTGCCGTCACGACCGAGAAGACAAATCTGGAAATCACGCTCAACGAGAAAGAACAGGCACTCAGCGACTTCGCAGCCCAGGTAACCTCCTGCCAGCGCGAACTCCAGGTCAAGAACGCTGAACTGGAGCAACTCATCCAGCAGACGGCCGATACCCAGGCGCAGCTGGCTGCTGCTCAGGAAGCAAATCGCGCCTTGGAAAGCCAGATTGCCACGCTGAACGCTGTGGTCGAGGCCAACAGGCAGCGCCTGAACGAACTGGACGGAAGCATGGAAGAACTCGCAGCGGCGCTTGAGGCGGCCGACGATGGCGCCGAAGAGCAGGCGGCCACGCGGCTGGCTACGGTCGGGGTCGCAGCGGGCGGCACAACTGCACTGGCGGCAGCAGCCCGCAAGCAGAAAGATGCCCTGCACGCTGCCCAGGCCGAGGCCGACGATCTGCGTCGGCAGTTGGCTGAAGTGACTGCAGCCAAGGAAACGTCCGAAGCCAACCTGAGCGGCGCTTCTGCCGACGAGTTGAACGCCCAGCTCGAGTCGCTGACCGCCGACAAGACGGTGCTTGCCCAGCAACTGGCCGACAGCCAGGCACAATTGGAGCAGGTGCGCAGCGAGTTTGTACAGGCAACTGCCTGGCAGCAGCGAGCACCGGCTATTGTCAACCTTGGCCAGAGCCTGTCTCGCATGTCGGACACGAAGCTGGCTGCTGCCAACTCTTCGGCTGCCGCCGGCTCTATGCCCAACATGGTCTCGGCTCCGCAAGGCTTGGCCGAGGTCAAGGGCATCGGCAGGACCTATGAGCAGCGCCTGTACAAAGCCGGCGTGGGCAGCTTCTGGGAGTTGGCCTTGTGCAGCGACGATGACCTGAAGCGTATCCTGAAACTCAATGAGCTACAACTGCTGCATATCGACCTCGACGCGATCCGCGCAGATGCCCGGCGGCTGGCCGAGGAGACTGGCACAGTCGGCATGTTGTGGAATGGTGAGGTCCCGGATGACTTCGAGCCTATCGACGGGATTGGCAAGACGTTCGAGCAGCGCCTTTATGATGCCGGTATTCGCACCTACAAGGCGCTGGCAGCAACGACACCCGAACAGCTGGCCGACATCGTCAAGGCAAAGAAGCCATTGCTGCCTGATTACCAGGGTTGGATCGACCAGGCGCGTGCCCTAATGCAGTCTGCAGGTACTGAATAGCAGCCGGCGATCGAAGCTGGCACACCACTCATGAACTGATGTATGTCCCGAACAACCGGGGTCCCAATCGAGGATCCCGGTTGTTCAATGGCAGGCCAGCGCGTTTTGTGGACGAAAAGCCCCCATTCCCGAAGGAGAAGAATTGTGAAAAAAGGATTTGGCCTCCTGTTCTGCGGATTGCTCTCATGCCTTGCCGCGCTCCTGGCGCTTCTCTATAAGCGAAAAAGCGGCGCACTGGATGCCGCACAGATGCGCATCACGTCCATGGAACGACGGATGAGCATGCTGGCTGCCAGCCCGACCCCATCCGACAATCGGGCAGCTGAAGTCGACGCGTTGCGTGCTACCATGGCCGTGCAGACAGCCGAGTTGGACGAACTGAAGCACCGTCTGGCGGAGGCAGCTTCGGTGACAGCCACTTTTGCGCAATCTCGTGCATCTGCGCTCGAAGCAGCGATTGCTGGTGACCTCTCCGCCGATCCCGCAGTGCTGCAACAACGCCTCTCACAACGCAGTGCCGATCTGGATGATCTGCGCCACCGCTTGCATGCCGAAACGGCCTGGCAGGCCAAGGCACCGGCACTCGCTGCTGCCTTGCGTGGGTTGGAAAAGCTGCCGTCCCCCAAGATCGACTTTGCCAACCGCGCGGCAATGGCGCGTATTGTGCCTGTCATGCTCGATGAGCCGCAAGACCTTGCGCAGATTTCTGGTATCGGCTCTGTATTTGAGCAGCGGCTCTACAATGCCGGCATCGGCACTTTTTGGGAGGTTGCCGGGCTGGCCGACGAGCAACTGCGTGCGATCCTGAAACTCGCTAAAATGCAGGAAATGACAGTTGATTTGGCTGGTATCCGCGGGGACGCGGCGCAGCTCGCCGCCGAGAGCGGCACCGATGGCTACCTGTGGACCGGCGCTGGCGTCGACGACTTTGAGCCAATCAGAGGGATCGGCAAGATCTACGAGCGGCGCCTCTACGCTGCAGGCATCCGCACCTACGCTGCTCTGGCCGCAGCGACACCCGATCAGCTGGCTGCAGCGTGCCAGGCACGCTCTGTCGTCCAGCCCAATTATGCGAGTTGGATTGCCCAGGCGCGCAAACTGGCTGGGCTAGATGCCTGATTCCCAGCGGCGACCAAATTTTTTTGTTTGCACACGGTGCAACCGTGTGCTGCAACGATCTTTCTATCCAACCGATCCTGTGAACCACAGGTAGAACGAAGCAGTCTATGACACTATCCATCCATCCTGCAGTCGAAAAGGCGATGCAGCACGTTGCTGCTGCCACCGCACACGCCGCCGCCGACCCCACCCGTCCGCTCTGCCACTTCCGCCCGCCTGCCGGGTGGATGAACGACCCCAACGGTCCGATTTTTCGAGATGGGTACTTGCACCTCTTTTACCAGCACAATCCCTACGGTGATGAATGGGGACATATGCATTGGGGACATGCCCGCAGCCGTGACCTGGTGCACTGGGAACACCTGCCGATTGCACTGTGGCCTTCGCAAGAGGCCGGAGAAGAGCATGTGTTCTCCGGCTGCGCCCGTGTCAATGGGCAGGGTGAAACGCTGTTGTTCTACACATCGGTCAAACTGGGAGGCCGCGAGAACCGCCCGCCTAACGAACAGTGGGCCGCACGATCCCTGGACAGCGAGCTGCTGATCTGGGAGAAACACCCTGCGAACCCGATTCTGGCCCTCGCAGATCAGGGCGCGCCACCCTTCCGTGGGGAATGGCGCGACCCTTTCATTTTTTCTGCAGCAGGGCGCACTTTTCTAGTTATTGGCGGCGACTACGACGAAACAGCAGAGGTCGCGCTTTACGTGGCAGAGGACACGACACTGACCCGCTGGCGCTACTGCGGGCCACTCTATCAGACTACACAGAAACAGACCCGCTTCTTGGAATGCCCCAATTTTGTCGAATTGCCTCCAGCCGCAGGGCATCCGGCGAATCCGTCCGGCAACTGGCTGTTGCTGACCTCGCCCTATCGTGCGATCGAGTATGTCAGCGGTGCCTTCGACCCGATAGCACTGACCTTTACCCCACACCAGCATGGCATACTGGATGCCGGTGCCGGCAAAGAGTGCAATTTCTACGCCAGCAATCTGGTCTTTGATTCGCAAGGTCGCTGTATCCTGCTGGGCTGGGTCCGTGGCTTCGCCAGCGGGCGCGGCTGGAACGGCTGCCTGGCACTGCCTCGCCTGTTGTCCATGGGAAGCGATGGCCATCCGCGCCAGCTGCCGGTCCCCGAGTTGCAGGCGCTGCGTGGCCGGCAGTATCCCTGCATCGCCCAGACACTCGAACCAGGTGCGGACAGGCTGCTCGACGTCCAGGGCGACACCCTTGAGGTCGATGTCACCTTTGCCCTGGGCAGCGCACAGGCAGTCGGCGTGCGGCTGCACACCGCCGAAGGTTCCGCCGCAGTGCGCTATGACGGCGCTGTACTCCACGTTGCTGGCAGCGAAATTGCCCTCGCCGGCAACGCGGACCGCACGCTCCGCCTCCATCTGTATGTTGATAAATCGGTGCTTGAACTCTTTGTCGACGACGGGCGTGTAGCGGTCACACGCGTGATCACACCGCTGCGCTCGACGGAAGGCATCGAATTGTTTGCCGAAGGAGCATCCGCCCAGATGACCGCACTGGCCGTCTGGGACTTGCTGCCGATCTGGTGATCTGCACTGCGCAGAGAGAGATTGCCCTCACAAGCTGTTGAGTACAGAGCTGTGCCACAGCTCTGTACTCGAGCAAGGGATTCTTGCGCCGGTTGCTGGCCAGGAAATAGCTGCCCGATCGGGCCGGTCAGGCCGATCGCCTGAATCCGAGGCTAGCCCGCTTACCGATCGGGCGACCAGGCTCAATACCCTTGCTCAAAATCGACGACGTGGCGCAGCGTTTCACCCGCCATAAAGCGGCGATAATTGTCGGCAAAAATTGGGGCAATGTCCTCAGGATAGCTCAGCGCGGAGGTATGGCTGGTGATGATCACGTTGGGGAGGGACCAGAGCGGATGCCCCGCAGGCAACGGCTCGGTCGTGAAGACATCGAGGATGGCGCCGGCCAGCCAGCCGCCTTGCAGTGCATGGACCAGTGCTGCCTCGTCCACTGTGCTGCCACGGCCGACATTGACCAGCACAGCGTGCGACGGCAGTGCGGCCAGCACGGTTGCATCGACAAGGTGGCGGCTGGCACCGGTATTGGGCAGGCTGCACACCAGATAGTCACACCGCGCTGCCATGGCTGCCAACTCGTTGCCGTGGAAGTAGCGGTCGATCGATGGGCACCCCTCGCTGGCGCGCGTGTAGCCTAGCGTGTGCAGAGCGAAGCACTTGGCCACTCGCGCAATCTCGGCGCCGATGGAACCGACGCCCACCAGTCCCATGGTCTTGCCGCGCAGCCGACCTGGCCACGTTGCATCCCAGCGCCCTTCACGCTGTGCCAGGAAGCGCTGCCAGCCCAGCCGTTCATGCATGAGTAGGTAGCCCAGAACGTACTCAGCCATCAGGTCGCCAAACGCGCCGCGAGCATTGGTCAGCACGTAGTCGCGGCGTAGACCGGACGCCGTGAGCGTCTCTACGCCTGCATAGGTCGACTGCAGCCAGCGCAGCGCACTCAGTTTCGGCAGCAGTGGGCGTACGAGTGGCGGGTCTGCCAGCACAATCGGGCAGCGATCGAGCCAGTCTGCCACCGCACTGCTCTCCGTGCCGACGTGCACTTCGCTGTCGGGCAGTGCGCTGCCACGGAGCAGATGCGCATAGTCGGCGGCGCGGGCGGACAGGATGAGGACGTGGGTGGTCATGGTGCAGGTCGTTTCTCGCTGACGCGACGTATCCGTTCGACTGCAGCCCGCGTTACCAGCCCCAACTCAGCCGCACTCTCGGCCATGGCTGTCGAATTTGCCGCCCGAATCATGGGCACCCCCAGTACAGCCATTTCTTCAGCCAACGCGTCGACTGCTGCATCGCGTTTGTCGCCGCTCACATCTCGAATATAGATCGCCTTGATCCGGCCCGGATAGTCGTGTAACAATTGACTGTAGAGTTCCGGGTCGCGTTGACCGCTGTCGCCCATCAGCACAAACGACAGGTCCGCGTAAGTATCCAACAACCAGTGCATGGGTTTCAGCTTGGCCTGGTGGCTCAACGCGCTGGTGAGCGTACTCAGCCCGTAGTCGCGCAAAAAGACCGGGCCGGCTGGGATGCCGTTGATCTGCATGAACTCAACCAGAAAGTCGTACAGATTCCACGGGCTGCTCGATACATAGAAAATCGGGTTGCGTCCGTTGCCGTTCGCGCCTGCCTGCAATGCCTGGTAAAGCGCATCGACCCCCGGGAAGGGCGTACGTGTGGCGGCGTTCTCCAGCAGCGTGACCAGCGCCGAGTGCAGCAGGCTTGTAGCATGGGTCTCCAGAATCGTGTCATCGATGTCACTGATGACGCCGTAGCGTGCTGTGGGCGGCGGTACCAGTACCTGCGCCTCGGCGTGGGGTTGCGGATCGCCGAGGGCCGGCTCCAATAGATGGAGCTGCACCGCATACCAGGCGTCAGTCTTTTCTACTGGCTTGTGTAACGGCAGGTTCTGGGTGAAGTATCCCTCGCTGTCGGCGATCACTTCCCATTCCTGGTCGTCAAAGTGGATGCCGATCCGTGCGCCGGGAACCTCGTCAGAGTCGATGCGGCGCAGGGCGTGGCGTAGATTGCGCCACGCCGAACGTTCCGCTTCGGCTGTTGGGACAGGCTTCTCGTGCAGGACGCGTCCCTTGACAAAGAGCATGTCGGCTGTCCCAAAACTGCGGTAGGGTACGATGACGATCGGCGCGTCGCTCATGGTAGGGTTGCCTCCCTCAGGTCGAAGAGTTTGCCAGGATTGAGAATGTTGTGCGGGTCAAAGACCTGCTTGAGCAACCGCATGGCCGCAATCTCCTCTGGCGTGCGGCACAGGCCCAGATACTCCTTCTTGTCGAGCCCGATGCCATGCTCAGCGGAGATACTGCCGCACGCCGCACGCAGCGGCTCGTAGACGATGGCAGCCACGCAACCGGCGTCGCTAGCCACAAGGTGTGGCGCCCAGACATTGATGTGCAGGTTGCCGTCGCCGAGATGGCCATAGACCCAGCAGCGCGCCTGCTGGCCATAGTGCAACTGGATGCCTGACAGGACGCCGGCCACGTACTCCTCCATCTCACTGACAGGCAGACTCACATCGTAGCCGAAGGTCAGGTGATGCTGGCGTTCGATCTGCTCGGAGTCCTCGCGTACGCGCCAGAGTTCGGCGCGCTGGCGTTCGCTGCCTGCTAGCACTGCATCATCAAACAGACCCTGCTGCGCAGCATGATCCAGCGCACGCTCGAAGTGGCGGCGGTCGGTCTGCTCGTCACCGCCGAGGGTTTCCACCAGCACATAATAATCGAACTCTTGTCCCATCGGCGGCCGCGTGGGCGCAGGGGGCGTTGTGGTCAGCCGGTAGTAGTCGTTCCACATGACCTCGAAGGAGGCCAGCGTCCCGCCCACTTCGCACTGCAACAGGTGGAGCAGGTCTGGCATCTGGGCAAACTCGTTCACGCCCAGCAGTGCCGTCGACGCCGTGCGCGGCGCTGGGAAGAGGCGCAGCACGGCCTGCGTGACGACGCCAAGCGTACCCTCGCTGCCGATGAAGAGTTGCTTGAGGTCGTAGCCAGCGTTGTTTTTGAGCATGTGGTTCAGGCTGGCGAGCACCGTGCCGTCCGCACGCACGGCCTCCAGACCCAGCACCAGTTCGCGCATGGCGCCATAGCGTAGGACGCGCACGCCGCCTGCATTCATGGCGACGCAGCCTCCGATGGTGGCCGAACCGCGCGCCGCCAGATCCAACGGAAAAAAAAGGTCAGCCGCTGCCGCCGCTTGCTGCACGCGTTGCAAGGGCGCACCGGCCTGCACGGTCACGGTATGATTCGCCAGATCAATGGCGGTGATTGCAGCCATGCGTTCCAGCGAGAGAAGGATGTCGCCCGGCGTGCTCTGCACAGCGCGCACCAGGTTGGTGCCGCCACCGTAGGCGATGACCGGCTGGCGCGCAGCATGGCAGATCGCCAGTGTGGTGGCCACTTCGGCGGTCGTGCGCGGGCGCAAAAGCGCCAGTGCCTGCAACGGTGCCGGATCGATCCAACTGCTCTGGCGTTGGCTGACTGCATCAGCAGGCAGAACCCCATCGTTGCCCAGCACATTGACCAGCGCGTCCAGCGTGGCTCGCTGCAAATCAGAGGCCTGTGCGCTCATGGATAGACGGCGGCAATCAGCGCAGCCAGGCGGCGCACACCCTCCGCAAGGTCAGCGTCCTCGTAGTGGGCAAAGCTCAGTCGGATGTAGTTGCGTAGACCCTGACGTCCAGAAAAACGCTGACCAGGTCGGAAACCCACTTTGAATTCTGGCGCCCGCGCTGCCAAAGTCTCGCCGTCCATCTGTTCGGGCAGGCGCAACCAGAAGAAGTAGCCTCCGTCAGGCACGGTATAGCGCACCAGCCTGCCCAGATGCTCCACCAGCGCCGCATGCAGCGCCGCAATGCGCCGGCGGTAGGTGGCGCGCAGCATGTCCAGATAGCGCTCCTCCCAGCCTCCTTCCACCACAACGCGCACCAGCGCTGACGTGAAGGGGTTGAGGCCGCCACCGCTGTCGAGCAGACCCGAACGGTAGAGGCGTTCCATGTGGTGCGGCGCAGCTTGCACCCAGCCCAGCCGCAAACCTGGCGCCAGTATCTTGGAGAAGGAACCCAGCCCGAGCACCGTGCCGCTCTCGGCAAACGAGGCCAGCGGTGCCGGCGGCGCGGTGCCATACGAGAGCAGGTGGTAGACCTCATCAGCGACGATCAGGAAACTGTGCTGCTCACTCAGTTCGACCAGGCGGCGCCGACGCTCCAGCGGCAGGGTAAAACCGGCCGGATTCTGGTGTGTGGGAACCGTGTAGAGCATTGCGGGTCGCTCTGCCGCCAACGCCGTTTCCAGCGCTTCGATATCGAGCCCGTCGGCGTCGGTGGCGACGGGGCACACGCGCAGGCGATGGTCGGCGAAAATGCGCAGTGCCAGGAAGTAGGTGGGCTCCTCGACCAAAACGACATCGCCCGGCTGTGTATAAAGCGTGCAGATCAGGTCAAGTGCCTGCGACGCACCGGCGGCGATGAAGAGCCGCTCCATGTCGACCGGCGTGCCATAGCGCCGGCTGAGAAAGGTGGCCAGGGCGTGCCGGAAGTAGCTGTCCCCCTGTTCCAGACCGTACTGGAGCAGCGACGAATCGTCCTCGCCCAGCCGCTGCGCTGCAGCCGCCTGCAGGGTCGCGCGCGGCAGGAGCGCAGCACCCGGATGGCCGGCACCCAAGTCGATGACGCCCGGAGCGGTGAACGATTGCGTGATCTGGAATTGGCTGTTCATACCTGGATTTTGCCGCAGCTTGGCCGGATACGCCAGATCGCACGATTCGCGCAGCGCATTTCTGCACATCAGGCAACTTTGCCCAGTCTGCGTTATACTATCCCCCACGGTGTAAGCGCTTTCCTCAACTGTGGAGAGTCCGCACGGTGGACAACCGAAGGGTGCGTTGTGGAGGGCGCTGGAAGCCCGGCACGCACTCGATATCTAGTACACAGGGAGCTACGTCAATCGGTAGTGATGGTGCAGCGCAGCTTGTAGAGCGATTTGCCAAATCGCTCTACAAAACCGCCGGCCTATTTGCGCCCATCTGTACTAGCCTGTCAGCAACGCCGTGGCTGCAGCGGCCGCTTGTGCCGCTATGCATTGAGCGCAACTGCTGCTGGCCTGTGTGGCACGTATGTGACAATATCATCCGCTAGACCCCGCTGGCCGGTGTGTTGATAATTCTTTGCCGTGTTTCGCAATTGAGGAGAACAAACAGATGAAAAAACAAGTGATGGTCTATTGGCTGCTGATGGTGGCCTTGCTGGCGCTGAGCGCTTGCACAGCCGTGGCACCGGCTGGGTCGAGTGGTGCAGCGGCGCCTGCTGAGAGCGGCAAGCTGGCGGAAATCAAGGCGGCCGGCAAGATTGTCGTCGGCACCTCAGCCGACTACGCGCCGTACGAGTCGGTCGATGAGAACGGTAATTTCGTCGGTTACGATATGGACCTGATCCGTGCCATCGGTGAGAGACTGGGCGTGGAAGTGGAGATCCAGGACATGCCCTTTGACTCGCTGATCGCTGCTGTGCAGGAAGGTAAGATCGACGCTGTCATCGC
This sequence comes from uncultured Chloroflexota bacterium, assembly GCA_903879975.1. Lineage (GTDB taxonomy): Bacteria > Chloroflexota > Anaerolineae > Caldilineales > Caldilineaceae > Caldilinea. The sequence goes on from CAIRNL010000109.1 coordinate 23,089, forward strand.
AGCCATGCAGGCGACTGCCGAGCGTGACAAGCAGGTCGACTTCACGATCCCCTACCGCATGACCAAGGATGCCTTCGTGGGCGCAGGCGACTCGCCAATCGTGCTCGAGAAGCCAGAAGATGCGGCAGGCTATAGCATCGGCGCGCAGACTGGTACCGTGCAGGAAGGCTGGATTCAGGACAACCTGGTGGCTGCCGGCCTCACCAGCGCTGACCAGCTCTTCAGCTATGAGCGCGCCGACCAGGCGGCCCTCGATGTCGCCAACGGCCGTATCGAGTTGCTGCTGATGGATGCTGAGCCGTCCATTGCGCTGGCTGAAGAGAGCGGCCTCAAGATTTTGCTCATTACTGAACTGACTGCTGAAGGGGGCAAGAGCATCGCAATTCCAGATGGTGCCAGCGACCTCAAGGCCGAACTCGACCGCATCATCCAGGAATTACTCGACGACGGCACTGTGCAGAAGATCCAGGAAGCGAACGGGCTGCCGTGACTCTGATAAGATGAGAGGATGACAAGATGAGGAGGATCGTTGCCCTCATCTTGTCATCCCTTATCCCCTCCCTACGATCGCCATGGATTTTGTACAGAACCTTATCACCACCCTCAATTTTATCGCCCAGGGACTGTGGGTCACCATCGGCGTCACGATCGTTGCGCTGACGGTCGGGTTGCTCTTTGGCTTGGTGACGGCGATTCTGCGTGTCTATGGCAATGCCTTTTTTCGGCAGGTCGCTACGGTGTACAGTGTCATCGTCCGAGCTGTGCCGGTCATTGTCATTATCTTCATTCTCTATTTTGTCATCGCACGATTTGTCAACTTGTCACCCTTCCTGGCCGGATCGTTGGCGCTGGGCTTTGCCTCGGGTGCCTACCAGACGGAGATTTTTCGCGGCGCTTTGCTGGCTGTGCCGCCCGGCCAGATGACCGCAGCACGTGCCATTGGCATGAGCCGGTTGCAGGCTATCCGCAGTATCATCCTGCCGCAGGCGGTGCGCCTGGCGCTGCCGGCCTGGGGCAATGAGGCCACCCTTGTACTCAAGGATTCGACGCTGGTCTTCGTGGTCGGCGTACCCGAGATCCTGCGCCGTGCGCAACAGGTCAGCGCCCGTACGCTAGAACCCTTTGTCGCATTCAGCGCTGCGCTGCTGCTCTACTTGGTGTTGACGTTGCTCACGACGCAGCTCTTGCAGTGGTTCGAACGCCGTTATCGCCTGCAAATGTAAAGGTGAATTCTGATCTCATGACGACTGAGCCAATCCTGCGCATTGAGGATGTGTACAAATCCTTTGGCGCCACACAAGTGCTTAAGGGCTTTTCGCTGACCATCCAGCCGCAAGAAGTGGTTGTCCTGGTTGGGCCGAGCGGCTCCGGCAAAAGCACGCTTCTGCGCTGCATCAACCTGCTCAGCCCGCCCACCAGCGGCAAGATCTGGCTCGAAGCAGACGAAATTACGGCCCCCGGTGTCAACCAAGATAGGGTGCGCCAGCGCATCGGTATGGTTTTCCAGGACTTCAATCTTTTCACCCATCTGACCGCGCTGGGCAACGTCATGATCGGCTTGAGCAAGGTGCGTAAGATGCATAAGAAGGAAGCGCACGACCTGGCTATGTTCGAACTGGAGCGCGTCGGCCTGGTGGATCGCGCCGATCACTACCCCGCCCAGCTTTCGGGCGGACAGAAACAACGCGTCGCGATTGCCAGGGCACTGGGCATGGACCCGCATATCATGCTCTTCGACGAACCGACGTCGGCACTGGACCCAGAGTTGACGGGCGAAGTACTGGAGGTGATGCAACAGCTCGCCGGCGAAGGCATGACGATGATTGTCGTCTCCCATGAAATGGGATTTGCTCGCCAGGTCGCTAGCCGGCTGGTCTTCATGGAAGGGGGCGTCGTTGTCGAGCAAGGCCCGCCGCAACAGATGTTCGACGACCCGCTGCACGATCGCACGCGCACCTTCCTACGCAAAATTTCCGACATGGACGATAGCGGCAGCCGCTGATCGCGTGGATGGAGACCATGCAAGAATTCGTCATACTGTTACAGAATATCGTCCCGCTGCTGCTGCAAGGTATGCTCGTGACCTTACAGATTGCTGCAGTGTCGCTTTTGCTCGGTGTGGCAGTCGGGCTTCCTGTGGGCATTGGCCGTGTCTATGGGCCACCTTGGTTGCAGCGTATTCTTGGCGCCTACGTGACCCTCTTTCAGGGTACACCGCTGCTGATTCAGCTCTTCCTGGTCTACTACGGCTTGCCGGACCTGGGGATTACCTTTGGGCGGCTGATGGCCGCCTACGTCACGCTCGGCCTGAACAGCAGCGCCTATCAGTCGGAATACCTACGAGGCGCGTTGCAATCGGTCAGCGCAGGCCAGATGACTGCCGCACGCGCCATCGGCATGAGCAAGACACAGGCCATTCGCAGCATTATCTTGCCCCAGGCGTTGCGCATTGTGCTGCCGGCGTGGTCGAACGAGGCCATTGCTATGCTCAAGAATACAGCCGTGGTCTACGTGATTGCAATCCTCGATCTCATGGGTCAGGCCAAGGCGGTCAACAGTGACTACTTTGCCCCCATTCCTATCTACATGACTGTTGCGGTGTTTTATATCATTCTGGTAGGCGCAACGTATCTCGTGCTGCGCCAGGTCGAACGCCGCGCGGCAATTCCTGGCCTGCTGGGCGAAAGCACCGAGTAGCGCCCCGCGATCAATCCTCTGGCGCTACGCGCGCCCAGCACCCTCGTCTGTCGTTGCCCCGGCAGTTGGCCCTGTGTGACTGGATGATGTTGGCAGCCACCGACTCGATGCTGCTCCCCTGGCATCACGTTCTTGTCACAGCTGCATCAGCCAGTGCCAGCGCATCGTTGACAATTCCCATGACCTCGCTCAGCTCCGCCGCAGATACGCACAAGGGTGGATTGGTGTGCAATACCTCGAATAGGAGCGTCTCTTCAATCTGCTCCAGACAGCGGCGCGCGAATTCGCTGTCACTGTCGCCTTCGCGGGAGAGGAGGCTGCGATACTTGTACGGGTCGCCGTAGCGCACTACGCCGGGCATCCCGGGTTCCGCCGCCCAGCGTCGCGGGTCGCCTGTCAGCGTGATTGCCCCAAAGGTTGCGCCATGATCAGATTTGCTGCTGATCTTTTGGCTGCTTTGCATCTTTATGATTTTGTGGCTACTCTTTCACCATGCTGCTCCAACTCAACGACAACGGCCTCTACTGCACAGCCGGTGACTTTTATGTTGACCCGTGGCGACCGGTAGAGCGGGCCGTCATCACCCACGCACACGCCGACCATGCCCGCCCTGGATCGCGTCACTATCTGACGACGACCGAGGGCGCATCCGTGCTGCGCAGGCGGCTGCATCCCGGCGCAGCCATCGGCACGCTGGCCTACGGCGAGCGCCTGAGTATCAACGGCGTCGACGTCTCATTGCACCCAGCCGGCCATATCCTCGGCTCTGCCCAGGTGTGTCTGAAATACCGCGGCGAGGTGTGGGTGCTCTCTGGCGACTACAAGACGGGCCGAGATGCCACTTGTGCGCCCTTTGAAGTCGTGCCTTGCCATACCTTTATGACGGAAGCCACCTTTGGGTTACCCATCTATCGCTGGCCGGCGCAGGCCGAGATATTTGCCGAGATCAATGCATGGTGGCGCAAGAACCAGCAGGAAGGCAAAGCGAGCGTACTCTTTGCTTATGCACTTGGCAAGGCCCAGCGTGTGCTGGCCGGTGTCGACCCAACCATCGGGCCGATCTGCGTGCATGGGGCCGTACATGCCATGAACCAGGCCTACGCTGAGTCGGGGGTGACCCTGCCGCCGTCTACCTATGTGTTCGATGCCGCGCCAAAGCAGGACTGGTCGCAGGCGTTGATTGTGGCGCCACCCTCTGCGCAGGGGACACCATGGCTGCGTCGCTTTGGTCATCTTTCCATGGCTTTCGCTTCGGGCTGGATGCGTGTGCGTGGCCAACGACGGCGTCGCTCCGTCGACCGTGGCTTCGTGCTCTCCGACCATGTGGATTGGCCGAGCCTGCTCGATGTGGTGGCTGCTACGCGCGCACAACGCGTGCTGGTGACTCACGGTTACACGGCTACCGTGGCACGCTGGCTGCGCGAGCAGGGGATCGATGCCCATGCGCTCGATACACAGTTCGCTGGCGAGCAGGGAGAAGAGTAATCTCTATGCATGCCTTTACCCAACTATACGTTTCCCTCGATGCCACGACCAAAACCAACGAGAAGGTTGCTGCCATGGTTGCCTACTTCAGCCAGGCGACAGCGGCCGATGCGGCCTGGGCAACCTACTTCCTCAGTGGCCGGCGCCTCAAGCGGCTGCTTGGCTCTGGGCTACTGCGCCGGTGGGCGGCTGAACTGGCCGGCATTCCGGACTGGCTGCTGACCGAGTCCTACAGTGCAGTGGGCGATTCAGCCGAAACTGCGACACTGCTCCTGCCGCCGGCGCAGGCCACTGACCGCGCATCGCTGCACGTGTGGGTCGCAACGCGCGTGCTCCCGCTCTACGATCTGTCGGAAGCAGCGCAGCGCGCAGCCGTCGAGTCAGCCTGGGTCCATCTTGATGAGACAGGCCGCTTTGTCTACAACAAACTCATCACCGGCGCGCTGCGCGTCGGTGTGTCACAACGACTGCTGGTGCGTGCCCTGGCCAAAGTGAGCGGCCTCGACGACGAAACGATTGCACATCGGCTCATGGGTGCCTGGGAGCCGACGCCGGCCTTTTATGCTGCGCTCATGGCGCCCGACACCGAAGATGCTGATGTCAGCCGGCTCTATCCCTTCTTCCTGGCCTATCCGCTGGAAGTGGAACCGGCCACGTTGGGCGATGTGGCCGAATGGCAGGCCGAGTGGAAATGGGATGGTATTCGTGCCCAACTCATCCGCCGCCAAGGGGAAACGTTCCTGTGGACGCGCGGCGAGGAACTGGTCACCGACCGTTACCCGGAGGTGGTCGCCGCAGCGGCCGCATTGCCCGACGGCACCGTGCTTGACGGCGAGTTGTTGCCGTGGAATGCTGACGGCGTGATGCCCTTTGCCCAACTCCAGCGTCGCATCGGCCGCAAGACGCTTGGCAAGAAAATGTTGCTGGAGGTTCCGGTCGCCCTCCTCACCTACGATCTCCTGGAGTGGCAGGGCGAAGATTGGCGCAACCAGCCGCTCACTGAGCGCCGTGCCCGCATGGAAACACTCATCGCGAATCTCCAATCCCCCAATCTTTTGATCTCCCCTATCGTTGCCGCTTCGAGTTGGGACGCGCTGGCGGGTGCACGCGCCACCAGCCGAGATCGCAATGTCGAAGGCCTTATGCTCAAGCGCCGCAGTTCGACCTACCAGGTTGGCCGCAAGCGGGGCGATTGGTGGAAGTGGAAGATTGAACCCTACACCATCGACGCCGTGCTCATTTACGCCGAGCGGGGCAGTGGCCGGCGTGCCAGCCTCTATACCGACTACACCTTTGCGCTGTGGGAGAATGACGAACTGGTGCCGTTTGCCAAGGCATATTCTGGACTCACCGACGACGAGATGCGCCAGGTGGATAGCTTTGTGCGCCGCAATACGCGTGAACGGTTCGGCCCTGTGCGCAGCGTGATCCCGCAGTTGGTCTTCGAACTGGCTTTTGAGAATATCCAGCAGTCAACGCGTCACAAGTCCGGCGTGGCGGTGCGTTTTCCGCGCATTCTGCGCTGGCGTCATGACAAACGCATCGAGGAGGCTGACACGCTGGCGACGCTGAAGGCGATGATCGAGACCCCCTAAACGGAAAGCGGTGAGGATCGCCAAATCCCATCACTGTAGATGGTGGCCACAAGCAACACTGCAAAGCACCGTTCTACGAGCGCCGGCGCGCCACCGATGCGCGCGCAGATGCTATAATGGCCCAATGACGATGCACAAGCACGATTTGACGCTCGCTTTGGGCTGGTTTGCTCGCCGTGGCTGGGAGCCGTTCGCCTTCCAACAGGACATCTGGCGCGCGTATCTGAACGGCGAGAGCGGGCTGATCCATGCGGCGACCGGCACTGGCAAAACTTACGCTGCCTGGTTCGGCCCGCTCTTGCAGTGGTTGGCCCAGCACCCTGACCCCAACCGTCAGCCCGCTCAGGCACCGCCTCTGCGCGTGCTCTGGATCACTCCCCTGCGCGCACTGGCCGCCGATACTGAGCAGTCTTTGCGTGCCCCGCTGACCGAACTGGGTATGCCGTGGAGCGTCGAACGGCGCACAGGCGACAGCTCCAGCCATACCAAGAGTCG
>CAIRNL010000110.1 GCA_903879975.1 uncultured Chloroflexota bacterium
GACGGCGGCGCCTCGGCCTACGGCGTCACCCTGCAAACGACCAACGTGCGCAGCGACACCACGGTCGATGCATGCCGGCTCGGCAAAATCCCACGCGGGACACTGGTGGAGATTACCGGCTATACAGTCGTCCGGCAACCGCTGGCAGCGACGAACCCTACACCGACATTGGCCCTGCCCACACCGACGGCAGTGCCAAACCCTACAGCCGCACCCGACCCGCAGATCGGCTATGTAGAGGATATCCAGCCCCTATTCAACCGAAGTTGCGCGGCCTGCCACAACGCCGCTGCCAAAACCATGGGCTTACAGGTCACGACCTACCAGGCGCTCATGGCCGGCAGCCAGAACGGTCCCGTCGTGGTGCCCGGCGACCCAGACGCCTCAAAACTGTGGGCGATGGTCAGTCAGGGAAAAATGCCGGCGACCGGCCCCCTGCCGGCTGCGGAACAGGAGGTGGTCCGTGCGTGGATTGCTCAGGGCGCTGCCGAGCGCCGTGCCGCGCGACCACAAGCCCCAGTCGCTGGCAGGACAGGTGGCTCTGCTGCACCTGCCAGCAACAACGAGAGCAGTGACGCCAGCATGGCTGAGAACGGCACCTGGCTCACTGTAGGAGCTGACACCGAACTGGTCGCCGTCGGCGATGCGTGCAATCCCCTGCCCAAATCGCGGGCTACCGTCGTCAGCAGCGACCTGATTGTACCCGTGAGTTGCGGCGTCGCCCCGAACCCTACGGACCTAACGCGCATCGTGGCGCAGTATGGCATCCGCCTGGCCGGCACGGCTGCAGGGGCAGCTGCGGCGGTCGGCGCACAACCGGCCACGGGCACGGCGAGCGCCGCCAGCGCCCAGGAGAGCGGTGGAGATCAGGAGAGCGTGGGGACTGCCGCACCCTTGGCGCCGCAGTCCGTTCTCGGTGCGGGCACAAGCCTGAGCGCAGGCGCTGCAGGCATCGAGACGGCCGCGATTGGCCTGGCGCCGGCAGCCGAGGAAGATGCCTACATGACCCCACGCGGCGGCTTCTGCATGCAACGTTATCTGCCCAACAACCCGCGCGGCATCACCGCCATTGCCTTTGCCCCCGATGGGCGCATGTTTCTGGCGCTGGACAGCAGCCTAGCCGGCGAAGTGGACCCGCTGATCCTCTACGACGCCTACCATCCCAGCCGCTCGGTGGCGACCTATGATTGGGTCAACAACAGCAGCAGGTTCGACGAAATCATGGTGGAGTCAAGTCGCATCACGGGGATGGATTACGCCGACGGTGCCGTGTATCTAAGTCGAGCCGGCGAGGTGGGCCGTATCCCAGATGGCGGCAAGTATGAAAAACTGGCTGATGGCTTTGCCGTCAACAGCCAACTTTTCCACGCCAACAACGGCATTGTGGTCAGCAACGGCTGGGTCTACGTCTCGGCCGGCGGCATGCGAGACGGCTACGTGGAAGGGCCAATCGTGGGGGTAGGCGAAGCGGGAGCGCAGGATATCGTGTCCGCCGGCAGCCCTTATGCGGCGCGCATCGTGCGCGCGCCGCTCGACGCGTTGCTGGGCCAGCGCAGCATCGGCGCCTTCTCGACGGCGGCGCGCGGCGTGCGTAACCCTTACGGCATCACCAGCGACCCCGCCGGCCGCATCTGGTTCACCGACAACGGCGCCACCAACGTGCCGGACGAGATCAGCGCCGGCGACGAGGTCAACATGCTGAACCCAGGCGCCATCGGTGGCGACGAAGGCTCGACTCCCTACTTCGGCTTTCCGCTGGCGTTGAGCGGCGCCCCGCCGGACTGGTACAGCAAGCCCGTCGCAGCGTTGGTCAACTCGGCTGCACCGACCGGCATCAGTTGGGCCTATGGCACAATCTTCTTCGGCGAGTATGGCCGCCACCCTGGCCTCTATCGCCTGGGCAGCGCCGCGGATGGTGCGGTCATCCCGGAGCGCATCCTGCACGGCTGGCCGATCCTGGCGGTGAAGACAGCGCCCGACGGCGCACTCTGGATCGGCATGGGCGACGGCGGCCTCTACCGTATCACGCCGGGATGCGGCAATTAAGCAGAAGGATCAGAAACGCGCCAGATCATCACGGACTTGCCCATGCGCTTTCTCTTCGTCTCTGCACAACTGGCTGGCCACCTGGACTGGGGTGGCTACCTGCCAACGGCAGCCGAATTGCACCGTCGCAACCAGGCCGTGCTATGGGCGTCAGGCGAGGGGGTGGCCGAAGTGGTGGCGGCAGCAGGTGTGCCGTTTGC
>CAIRNL010000111.1 GCA_903879975.1 uncultured Chloroflexota bacterium
CGCCGCTGGCGCACATGCTGTTCAACTAGACGCAGTCGTGTGGAGCGAACCGGCCATCGTCACGACGATGGTGGCGGCCTGGCGTGCTGGCTGGAATCGTGCAGTCCCTACAACGGGATAAGTCGTTCCTGATCTGGGGCTATCTCTGCTGGGTCACTGTCAGGGTCTACAGGAAAGGTCGATAGAAACCAGGGTTTTGCAAGTCCGCCCCCGCGGCAGCGGCGATGCCCGAAAATCCTGCTTTCAAATTCCATCACGTTAGCCGGGTCAGCTGGATGTCCGGTTGTGCAGGATATCGATGTAGCGGTCGGTGGCGTTCTGGTCGTCGGTGCCAGCCGCTGGCTCCTCCGTTCCGTACCCGCCAGCGATGCGTGTCCGTCCCACACCCGGCACTTCGATCATCCCTTGTGCGTCGCTCTGGGCAAGCTTCAGGACGCCGTCGGCCATGGCTGCACCGGCTGCCTCGCGTTGGTATAATGCTGCGCCGCTGAGGAAGCCTTTGAGTCCGGCAAGGATGCCGATCAGGTCGTGAATCGGTTTGGTCAATACACCAACAATGATCCCGGAGAGCACAACATCCCAGTTGGCAGGGACCCCGCTCAGAAAGCCAAGGGTCAGCGGCTGCAGCGCAGCAAAGAGGTGGAAGGTGAAGAGACTTGCCAGCAACACACCGAAGATTGCGCCCAGGAGTACGCTCGTCCCGCTCTTGAATTTCACATAGGCGGAGGAGACCAGCGTAGTCGCCGTCAGGTGCTTGCTGTTGAGCAGAATCCACTCTAGATAGTTCCACAGCAACTCTACTGCGCGCTCAATCACGAAGGCTGCAGACAAGATGGCCAGGGCCAGCGGCAAAAGGCTGGGCGCTCCCACCGCATCCTGCTGTGCCGTGGCAGCGTGGACGATCTGGGGAAGGAATACCGGCAGCGTGGCGATCGCCAGACCACCGCATGCACTGGCTATCATCTGTTTAGACTTCATCGGCATTCTCTCCGTTCCGCTTCAATGGGCTTCGGCCAGATCGACCAGCAGGCGCACGCCAAACCCTGTTGCGCCCTTGGGCGTCAAAGCGTCACCATCGGTCGCACTCCATGCCACGTTGGCAATGTCGAGATGCGCCCATGCGTAGCCTTCCGTAAAATGCTCGATGAATTTGGCGCTGGTCGAAACGCCGCTGCTGCGACTGCTACTGTTCTTGACCTCACTCATATCGCCCTTGATCGGCTCCCTATACTCTTCCCACATGGGCATGGGCCACAGTCGTTCGCCGCTGCGCGCCGACGCAGCCATCAGTGCAGCCTGGAGGTCGGCGTCGTTGTCGAAGAGGCCGGCTGCCTGCGTACCCAGTGCAATGCCAATAGCGCCTGTCAGTGTGGCAAGATCGATGACGGCCTTGGGCTGAAAGCGTGCCACGTAGGCCAATGCGTCGGCCAGGATCAGTCGCCCTTCCGCGTCGGTGCTGAGAATCTCAGCGCTCTTGCCGGTCATTCCGGTCAGGATGTCGCCCGGCCGGAAGGCATTGCCGTCGGGCATGTTCTCCACACATGCGGCTACTCCGATCACGCGGCGCACAATGCCCACCTGCGCAATAGCCTGCATGGCACCGATGACGGCGGCCGCACCACTCATGTCGTGTTTCATCTCCTCCATGTGATCGGAGGGCTTGATGCTGATGCCACCGGTGTCGAAGGTGATGCCCTTGCCCACAAAGACCATCGGTGCCTCTTCCTCTGTGCCGGCCGGTGCATGCTCAAGGATGATCAGTTGTGCCTCATTGGTGCTGCCGCGGCTGACCGCCAGCAGGATGTTCATGTTGAGCGCGCCCATTTCGGCTTCACCCAACACGGTACAGTGCAGGCCGGTCTGTCCAGCCATCTGTCCTGCCCGTTGTGCCATGGCAACTGGGTTGAGGACGTTCGGCGGTTCGTTGGAGAGATTGCGTGCCAGGTTGACGCCTGCACCGATCTGCGCGCCGCGCTGCACAGCTTGGGCCAGTACGGCGATGCGATCGTTCTCCATCTCGACGACGCTGCAGCGTTCAGGGCCGTTTTCCGGCGCCTCGCGCTTGTAATTGGGCACGCAATAGGCGGCCAGCACACTACCTTCGGCTAGCACCTGCCCGGCTTCTGCCAGAGCGAGTCCGCCAAGGCCCGCCCCATGAACGATCGTGGCATAGTGTTTGACGCCCTTGATCTTGGCCAGTGCCTTATAGGCGACTGCAGCGACCTTGCGCGCTGCCTTGGTGTCGAACTTTTCGGCTGCGCCCAGCCCGACGATCAGCACGCGTGGCGCAACGATTCCACGGTCTGCATAGAGCAGAGCCGTACTGCCGGCTTTGCCAGTGAAATCACCCGACTCAATGAGCC
>CAIRNL010000112.1 GCA_903879975.1 uncultured Chloroflexota bacterium
CGGCACTGCCATCAGAGAGCGTGGGCAGCGACGGCAGCGCGACGATGTGCCCGGCGCGCACGGACTCGTACATCACCGGCGAGTGGGCCGGCAAGCAGCCCACCACGCGCACGGATGGCCGCTGCGCCTTGAGTGCAGCGGCAACGCCACTGATGAGACCGCCGCCACCCACCGTCACGTAGACGGCATCCACGTTGGGCAGATGCGCTGCAATCTCGACCCCAACGGTACCCTGGCCAGCGACAATCTGCAGATCATTGTAGGGAGAAATATATACCTGCCCGGCACGTTCGGCGTGGGCGCGCGCAGCCGATTCGGCATCGACGCTGTCGGCGCCGTGAAAACGGACTTCTGCGCCCAGCCGCCGGATGGCGTCGACCTTGACGGCGGCGGCGTGCTCCGGCGCAAAGATAATGCCCGGCGCGCCGAGTTGGCGCAGCGCGTAGGCCACGGCAGCGCCGTGATTGCCCGAGGAAGCCGTCACCACGCCGCGCGCGCACACGGCAGGCGCCAGAGTCAGCAGCTTGTTGAAAGCGCCGCGCGACTTGAACGAGCCAGTGTGTTGGAGATTTTCCAGCTTCAGAAAAACGTCGTCGCCGCCCAACTGGCTCAACGCCAGTGCCTCATCGAGCGGCGTACGGCGGGTGAACGGAGCGATGCGATCGGCGGCGTGTCGAATTTCATCGTGCAACGCTGGCAGGTCAATGGCGTTGGTAGACATGCAGCAACCCTCAGCGAGCCGTGTAGGCGCCGTCGACGGTGACCATGGACCCGGTCATATAACTGGCGCCGGGCGAAGCCAGAAAGGCAACGACCTGCGCGATCTCCTCTGGCTGGGCGAGGCGGCCGAGGGGAATGGTGCGGTCGGCCAGGTCATCGAGAAAGGCACGCGTGGGCGGTGCAGAACGCTCCGATGCTAACATGGGCGTATCCACCTCACCGGGGCAGACAGCCAGAATGCGAATTCCATCGCGGGCATGGTCGAGCGCCATGGCGCGCGTCAGGTTGTGTACTGCGCCCTTGGTCGCGCAATACGCCGCCACACCTGCTGCGCCGATGTCGCCCCAGATCGAGCCAAAGTTGATGACCACACCGCTGCGCTGTGCGACCATATGCGGCAACACGGCACGGCACATGAAGAAGATGCCGTCCACATTGACACCGAAAATCTGGCGCCACGCTTCGTCGCTCGTGTGGATGACGTCCGTGCGCTTGATGACTCCGGCGGCATTGATCAGCACGTCGATACCGCCGAAGCGGGCGATCACGGCCTCGACGACCTCGTTGCAGAAATTCGACTGGCTGACATCGCCGACGTGGATTGCGGCGGCACCGCCACCATCAGCAACGGACTGGGCGCCTGCGCCGTCGCGATCGACAATGACAACCGTTGCGCCGCAGCGGCTGAGTTCGCGTGCAGTGGCCGCCCCCATGCCCGACGCGCCGCCTGTGGCGATGGCGACCTTGCCTGCAAAGTCCATGATCAGAGGTCCTGATTCTGCGGCAGCATGACCAGATCGCGGATGGTCACGTGCGGTGGGCGCGAGAGCATGAAGATGACCGCCTCGGCCACGTCCTCCGACGTGAGGCTGGCATGCTTCTCCACCATCTCGGCGATTCCGGCCGGGTCCGTAAATCCCCACAACTCGTTGGCGACCATGCCTGGTGCAATCGCCCCCACACGGATATTATGACCGGCGACCTGGCGGCGCAGCGTGTGAACGAAGCCCTGGATGGCGTGCTTGGACGCGCTGTAGACCGGCTCCCAGTGAATATCCACAAAGCCGGAAATCGAGCTGGTCACCAGGATATCGCCTGACTTCTGCGCCATCATGTGTGGCAGCACAGCATGAACCCCACGCAGCACGCCGTCGATATTGACATCCATGAGATTGGCCCACGCATCGGGATCGCCCTCGGCTGCCTGGCCGGGGATGTAGATGCCCGCATTGGCAAAGAGCACGTCGACGCGGCCAAAGTGGGCCACAGTTTCCTCAACCATGCGAACCACCTGCGCGCCCACGGTGACGTCGGTGGGCAGGACCAGGACGGACTCGCGGCCGAGTTCGTCGGCCAGCGCCTCGAGCCGATCGGTCGAGCGGGCGGCGAGGGTCAGCTTGCAGCCGAGCGGCGCCAGCGCACGGGCTGTCGCCGCGCCGATGCCGGAGCTAGCGCCGGTGATGATAACAACTTTGCCTGCGAGTTGCTGATTCATAGGATTGTTTCCTTTCACAAAGGACAATATTTCAAAGGGATGCGAATCGCCAGCGAGGACAGCAGTGCGAGCGGCGCGACCGCGCTCCAGTCAGATAGCGACATCTTCATCCTGGCCACCGCCCGCTTTCTGAACGAGCACTTTGTCCACACGCCGCCCATCCATATCAACAACCTCCAGACGCAACCCATCCACCTGAACATGGCTGCCCACTGCGGGCACACGCTCGAGAATCGCCATGATCATGCCGGCGACGGTCTGGTAGTCGAGATCGTCGCGTGCCGGCAGTTCGGGCACCTGGAAGTACTCCTGGAACTCGTCGACCGAGAGCATGCCATCCACCAGCCAGGAGCCATCCTCGCGCTCGACAATCTCCACCTCCTCTTCCGGGCCGAGTGCCTCGACTGTTCCCAGGATCTCCTCGACAATATCGTTGATCGTGACCAACCCTTCCAGCCCGCCATATTCGTTGATGATGAGCGCCATGTGCGAACGCGACTCGCGCATACTCTCGATGACATCCAGTGCCGTCATGCTCTCGGGCAGGAAGAGGGCGGGTCGCGCAATCGAACGCAGGTCGAGCGGAGCGCCGGTCATGCGCTGCAGGAGTAAATCGCGCGTCAGAATGACGCCGACGACATGGTCCAGGCTGGTCTCTGCCAGTGGAAAGCGCGAGTGGCTTGACGCCATGAGCAGGGTACGGATTTCCTGCTCGCTCTGCCCCACCCCGATCCAGTCAATGTCAGTGCGCGGGGTCATAATGGCGCTGGCACGGCGATCGCTCAGCCGGAAGACCTGCGTCATGATCTCCTCTTCAATCGGTTCGAAGATCCCTGTCTGTGCGCCCTGCTGCAGCATAATGCGCACCTCTTCGTCGGTCACCGTCGGCGCGCGGCTGGGACGTACGCCCAGGGTGCGTGCCAGCCACTCACTCGAGCGATTGAGCAGCACGACCAGGGGGTGCGCCAGCCGGGCCAGGAAGGTCATGGGGCCGGCGACAAAACAGGCCAATTCCTCGGCGTTGTTGAGGGCGATACGCTTGGGCGTCAACTCGGCAACGATCAACGAGAGGTAGGTCGTCACCAGCACGACCAGGAAGACGGCAAGCGGCTGAGCGTAGGGCACCAACATGGGCATTCGGCCAATCAGGCCGGTAACTGGCTGCGCCAGCGTGGCGCCACTGAACGCGCCGGTGAAGATACCGATGGCCGTGATACCGATCTGGACGGTGGAGAGAAAGTCACCGGGTTCCTCGGCGAGGATCAGGGCGTGCGCTGCGCCTGGTTTACCGTCGTTGGCCAGGGTGCGCAGGCGCGGGCGCCGCGACGAGACAATCGCCATTTCGGCCATGGACAGAAAGCCATTGGCAATGAGCAGCAGGATGAGAAAGACAACGTCGAACAGATACTGGCCCATCGGAATCACTGAATGGCAGGCGCCCCCCCTTGAGTCCCATCATACCGGCATCAGAGCGGATCGACAACCTCGACCGTAGCTTCATGGACAAACTGCGAGTCACGAGTCAGGCGTCACCAGTCAGGTGTCACCAGTCAGGCGTCACCAGTCAGGCGTCACCAGTCAGGCGTCACCAGTCAGGCGTCATCGTCATTAGTGACTCGTGACTCTCAACGCCTGCATTGCTGCCTTTGGGAGCCGGTAGATTACGATAGACAGAGCAACACAATCATGCTACAATCATAATACATATTCTCATGCAATCAGGTCGATTGCCGCAGATTTTTTTGTTGGCCAGCGCCTACCGCTTGCGCAAATCGGATTAGCGACTGATCGTGGCAATCTCCTGGCAGTGGCAATTATCGGTGCAGGGCAGATGGACGACATCCGTGCACGGGATGTACGTTTTGTCAACGCGTGATGGGCTAATTTGTGCGTTACTTGTGAGGGGCATCACACGTCATCATGAATAGAAGCCCTTGTCCGCCATGCGAAATTGCCAATCTGGCAAGTGCGGCATGCATCGCAAAAGGAGGTACCCAACGCCCGATTCAACCCAATCGAGCTGGCCGTGCATATCATTCTGGTAAACACCCTTGAACAGTTGGTAATTCAAAACACAGTTTGCTTGCTTTTGGCGAGCGAGAAAGGAGCATCTTCGTCATGTGGCGCAGATCGATCAAGCCAGGCGTGCGGGCCGGGGTTCTGCTGTTTGTCGTCGCCGTAATGCTGGCTGGCCTGCTGACACCGGCCACGGTCATGGCGGCACCGGCCGAACGGGCAGCCACCTGGTCGTCTTCCAGCGGGTATTGCGTGGCTTATCACCATGTGCGACCGGGGGACAACCTGACCAAACTGTCCTACTGGTACGGTGTGAGTGTATGGGCTATTGCGCAAGCCAACGGCCTGCGCAACCCGAGCTACATCTACGTCGGGCAAGTTCTGTGCATTCCCAGCACGTACTACCCACCTTCACCGTACCCCCCTCAGCCGGGGCCGCCGGTCTACTGCAGCCAGTATTACACTGTGCAC
>CAIRNL010000113.1 GCA_903879975.1 uncultured Chloroflexota bacterium
CGTGGTTGTCTTCGTTGAGCAGGCGAACACCGGTGCACTGGTTGCCGCCAGTGCGGCCGACCTGCTCGTCATGGCGCCGCTGGCCGATTGGGAGATCGTGGGCCTGCGGGTTGCGCCCCTCTTTCTGAAAGAGACCCTGGCGCGGCTTGGCGTTGAGGTGCAGGTCGTCCGTGTGGCGCCGTGGAAGACCGCCGCCGATACCCTCATCTTCACCGAACTGAGTGACGCCGCACGCGAACAGTACAACTGGCTCTTTGACAGCCTGTATGCCGACATCGTCGACGGCATTGCTGCCGGGCGCAAGCTAGCTGTCGGCACAGTGCAAGCGCTCATCGACCGCGCTCCGCTCACCGCGACCGAGGCTCTGGCCGGCGGCCTGATCGATCATCTGGCATACGAAGACGAACTCTCGACGTTGCTGGGCAGCGTCGAGAAGCCAGCGGTCATCAAGAGTTTTGACCGCGCCGAACGCCTGCTCTATCGCCGGCCGCAGCTGCCGTCCAGCGGAACCGTCGGCGTGATCAGCCTGAGTGGTACCATCATGACGGGCGAGAGTCGATCGTTTCCCGTGGCGTTGCCCCTCTTTGGCGATGAAACCATCGGCAGCACGACGGTGCAACAGATCATCCGGGCTGCACGCCAGGACGAATCGCTCGATGCGGTGATCGTGCACATTGATTCGCCGGGCGGATCGGCGCTGGCCAGCGACCTGATCTGGCGTGAACTGGCATTACTGGATCGT
Organism: uncultured Chloroflexota bacterium; assembly: GCA_903879975.1. Taxonomy (GTDB): domain Bacteria; phylum Chloroflexota; class Anaerolineae; order Caldilineales; family Caldilineaceae; genus Caldilinea. The sequence continues at coordinate 743 of CAIRNL010000113.1, forward strand.
GAGAAACCGGTCATCATCTACATGGGCGATGTTGCGGCGAGCGGGGGCTATTATATCGCTGCGCCGGGCCGCAAGATCGTGGCGCAGCGGGCGACTCTGACCGGCAGCATCGGCGTGATCATCGCCAAGGCAAACTTGGCCGGCGCGTATGGCAAGGTGCACGTGCACGAGGATGAAGTGCGGCGTGGCGCCCATGCCGGCATCTACGGCGATACGACTGCGTGGCACGATGACCTGCTCGAGCGTGTGGAGCAGAGCCTGAAGCAGACCTACGACGCGTTCAAGGATCGGGTGCGCGAGGGTCGTTCAATCGACCCGGCGGTGCTGGAGGACTTGGCAGGTGGCCGCGTCTGGACAGGTGCACAGGCGCAAGGGAAGGGGCTGGTGGACGCGCTGGGCGATTTTCAGACAGCAGTCGACCTTGCGTGTGCCGCAGCGGGCCTGCCAGAGAGCCAGCGGGTGGATGTGGTCGGTATTCCGGAGCCCAAGCGCTGGCTGGCGGCTGAGCCGGCTGCAGCAACACAGCTCTGGTTGGGCCGGCAGCGAGCGCGGCAGGTTGTCGATTTGGCCTCTTTTGTTTTGGACGGTGAGATGTCGAATCTGCTGGCGCGCGAACGGGTGTGGTTGATGGCGTCCATCCTGCCCAGGGTCTAACGCAGTTGCTTCTATAGAATAGCAGTTGAAAGGAGGATCTCATGGAATTTGTGGCCATGTTGATGGTGAGCCTTGCTATGTGGCTGCCTGGCGCGGGCACACCTGAGCAGCGCGCGGTGCCACCGCTGCCTCCCCCATTCTGTGGGGGACTTGCCGAGACAGATTGCCAGTTGCTGGTCGATGCGCAGGAACTGATGGCGGATGTCAAGTCGATGGCGCTGGCCTGGCAGGTCGGGGCTGCCGTGAGTGGGATTCCCGATGTGGCGGACGAGGACATGATGTTCGGGATGGAGATGGATATGAACCTCCACCTCGACCCGATGTTGAACGAACAGATGCGCGCGCTGGCGACAGGCAATCCGGCGGATTTGCTTGCTGCGCAGGAAGAGCTTGCCCAGGGGGTCGTCGACTTGTACGCCAACCTGGCGATCGACCTGGACATGCAGCTTGCCCTGCCGGGCGTTCTGTTGCAGGCGCTGGAGGCCGACGAAGATGTCGCCCTGCCTGACACGATCACGATGCAGATGCGCATGGTGGATGGCTACGCCTACATCAATATGGACGTGCTGGCCGAAAGCATGCCAGAGATCGTTGCAGAGATGGAGCCTGAGGGGATTGAGGGCTGGATTGGCTTTGACTTCGTCGGCCAGCTCGAGCAGCAGATGAGCCGCACTGCACCGGACACATCGATGCTGGAATCCATCCAAATGGGGATGGCGTTCAATCAGATGACGACCGATGAGAGCATTCGCACGCTGCTGGAACCGTATATTTCCGTCGAGCGGCTGGAGGATGAAGTGCGTGAGGGGGTGCCCGTAGCGGTTTTCCGTACCTCGTTTGACCTGGCGCGCATGGTCTCCAACCCAAGCTTTACCCGCATGCTGCGCGAGGCCGCTGACGCGATAGTTGCAGCGTCCGGCGAGACGGTCGACCCGCAGGAACTGGGCACTGGCATCCTGGGCGTGCAGTTGCTCGCCAACATTCTTGCCCGCTCTTTTGAGTTCCAGTACGTGCAATCGATCGGCATCGAGGAGCCGTACCTGTATGATTTCAGCACATCGTTGGCGATGGATCTGGACGGGCTGATCACGCTGTTGAGCATGGGCGGCGAGGATCTGCCGCCCGAACTGCTTGGAGCAAAGCCGGTGTTCAACTTCACTCTGGATGGCAGCTACACTGACTTTGACAGCGCGCCGGCGGTTGAGGTGCCGGAAGACGCTGAGATCATCCCGTTGGATTCCTTGGAGCAGGACAGCACGAACATTCTTTCGTAGGGCAGGCCTCGGCGCCCAAAATCACGACACGCCCAACCAGGGTTCCACCCATCGACACAGCAAGGTGCTGGCGATGTAGAACCCTGGCGCCATCATTTCACGGAGACTCAAAGCCATGTTAGACATACTGGCCATCCGCAGGCAGTTCCCGGCACTTGCCGAGCGGTATGACGGCAAACCTGCTGTTTTCTTCGACAACCCAGGCGGCACACAGGTGCATGAGTCGGTCGTGCGCGCCATGACCGACTACATGACGCGTTGTAACGCCAATACACACGGTGTCTTCGCCACCAGCCGGCTCAGCGATGAAACGATTGACTATGCGCGTCAGGCCGCCGCCGACCTGCTTGGTGCCGCCCCCGACGAGGTGGTCTTCGGCAACAACATGACTACGCTCACCTTCATGCTGGGCCGGTCGCTGGCAGCCGAGTTTGGCCCCGACGACGAGATCGTCGTGACGCGGCTGGACCATGACGCCAATGTGTGGCCGTGGGTGATGCTGGCCGAAGACACGGGCGCCCGGGTGCGCTGGGCCGATGTCGACATGGAGACCTGCACGCTGGACATGGATCACGTGAAGTCGCTGATCAACGAGCGCACGCGGCTGGTTGCTGTCGGCTATGCGAGCAACGCTGTCGGGACGATCAACGATGTGAAGACGATCATCGATTGGGCCAGGTCTGTGGGCGCCTACTCCTACATCGACGCCGTGCAGTATGCGCCCCACGCGCTGATCGACGTCAAAGCGCTGGGCTGTGATTTCCTGGCGTGCAGCGCGTACAAGTTTTTCGGGCCGCACGTCGGGTTGCTCTACGGCAAGCGTGATCACCTGCAGCGGCTGCGCGCGTACCGGGTGCGGCCAGCCGGCGAAGAGTTGCCGGGCAAGTGGGAGACGGGCACCAAGAACCATGAAGGCCTGGCGGGCACGGCTGCAGCGATCGACTACATTGCTGGGCTGGGAGTCGCCTACGGTGGGGCGCTCGCCTCGGCGACCCGCCGCGAGCAGTTGGCTGCAGCGTGGAGGGTAGTCGGCGAGTATGAGTACCAGTTGATCGATCGGCTCATCAGCGGGCTCAAAGCGATTCCGACGGTGCGCATTTACGGCATCACGGCGCGGATGGACTGGGAGAAGCGCGTGGCGACCGTGTCAATTCGCAAGGAGGGGTTGACGCCCGAAGCGCTGGCGCTTCATCTGGCTGCGCAGAACATCTTCGTGTGGAACGGGAACTTCTACGCGGTGTCGATCAGCGAGCGGCTGGGGGTGGAACAGAGCGGCGGTCTGGTGCGCATTGGGTTGGCCCATTACAACACGATCGACGAGGTCGACCGCTGTCTGGCCGCAATCGACCGGGCGTAACTTGCACAGGACGACAGAAGGTGCCGCCGCCGGAGAATCGATGCCAGCGGCGGCATTTTCGTGATACTGGGAGAGCGCGGTCAGTAGACGAGGTTGAGTTCAGCCTTGCCGGTAGCGGTGTCGTAGAGCGCCCAGGTGGCAGCGCTCTTCATGCCGAGGATTTCGCCTGGATTGAGCAGCCAGCCTTTGCCCACACGTTCGAGCAATTTCGTGTGATCGTGGCCGTAGCAGACCAGGTCCAATTGGCCGGACTGGGCAATGCGCCGAGCCGGCTCGGGATAGTGGATCATGGCGACGTGCCGATCTGCGACGGCAAACTCGGTATAGATGCCGTGCAGCGTGATCTGGGCATGCTGGCTGGCAATCACCTGGAGCAGGCGGCCGTCCCCGTCGTTGTTGCCGAAGACGACGTGAATTGGGCCGGTGAAGCGTTCGCCCAGCAAGTTGAGCATGAAGGGTGCAGACAGGTCGCCGCAGTGCAACAGCACCTCGGCGCCGGCGGCGTTGGCCTGGTCGAGCGCCTTGGTCAGCGCTGCAATCTGGTCATGGCTGTCAGAAAAAACGGCAATTCGGGTCATCGGTTCTGGGTTTCCTTTCTGCGGGTGCGCTGTGCGCATGTGATATACTTGCAGTCTATATGGTTCAAGGGCAAATGCAAACAGCTCGTAGGCGTGTGCTGTCTGACAGAGGCCGCCAACGTCTCCGGCACGGTGCTGCGGATGGCGGCGTGGCCGAGACGAGCGGAGACCATACCGTGAATATCGCCTGTGCCCTCCGGTTGCGATTTGTGCGGCGGCGGCAGACACTGTGGCTGTGCAGTGTGTTGTTGGCGGCAGCGCTGGGGAGCACTGGCTGCGGCCAAGTGATCACGTTGTCGCCCACGCCCACGCCTGTGCCGACGGCGACGCTGTCGGTCAACGTGGTAGTGGCGACCCTGGCACCGACGGCGACGCCGGCGCCCTACACGCCGGAGCCCACGCCCACGCCCACGGTGACGCCCACACCGATCATCCATGTGATTCAATCAGGTGAGACGCTGTTGTCGGTCGCCGTGGAATATGACGTCAGCGTGGCTGCGCTGCAAGATGCCAACGGCATTCTCGACCCACGCCTGTTGCAGCTGGGCCAGGAGCTGGTGATCCCACGCCAGGAGGAACTGGCTGCGGCCTCTACGACGCTGACGCCAACGCCAACACCCATTCCACTCGCCATCGAGCATGTTCATTTCAGCGAGACGGCGATCGGCGGACTGTCCGTGTTGGGCGAAGTATGGAACAACACGGGTATGCCACTGGAGCAGGCGCGTGTCGGCGTCGTGCTGCTCGACGACGCCGGCCAGGAGGTAGCGCGCGCCGAAGGTCTGGTTGCGCTGGACTTGGTCGACGTCGACGAGCGGGCGCCCTTTGCCGTGCTCTTCGGTGAGCAGCCTGGCAAGTTTGCCCGCTACCAGGTCTTTCCGCTGCGTGCAGTGCCAGCCTATGTGGGCAGCTACTATCGTGATCTGGAAGTGAGCGACATCGAAAGTGTCAGTGAGGGCTATTCCTCCTATATGGTGACCGGGCGCGTCAAAAATGTGGGGCCGGAAGAAGCTGTGCAGGTGCAGATCGTGTTGACGGCGTATGATTCGCTGGGGCGTGTGGTGGCGACGCGCAAGATCGAGCCAGACTACA
>CAIRNL010000114.1 GCA_903879975.1 uncultured Chloroflexota bacterium
GGGCTCTGAGCGGTTCTCGGGGCTCTGAGCGGTTCTCAGGGCTCTGAGCGGTTCTCGGGGCTCTGAGCGGTTCTCAGGGCTCTGAGCGGTTCACCGGATGCAGCGCTTCCTGCGTCGCCGCCAATTCTTCCGCCAACCGCTGGTTTTCGTTTCGCAGCCGTTCGTTCTCTGCGTGTAGATCCATGCTGAACGGCTACATCCTTTTGTCAAGGCTGAATCGTTCCCCTGAGGTTTCGATCCATAGCGTTCGTAGAGCCAGTAGTTTTGTAAAGCGAGTTGCCAACTCGCTTGCCTTGCCTGGTGCGGCCTGTTCAGCATGCCTTCAGCAGACTTCTATGCCTGAGCAGGTACGCAAGTTGTAGGAAACGTTCAGCGCTACCGTATCTTTCAGGGCTGTCGAGAAATTCTTGGTACGAATATCGTCGTATCTGGTGAAGAATTGCCACATATTCATCCAATTTCATAAGCCGCTTGCGCAGTACTTCAGGCCTGATCATTCAGCATCCTCTGTTTGTATGCCCGCTGCTGCGCGTCTAGAAACGGTCGAAAATCCCAAAACTGCCGAATAATTTTGGAAAAGACTGCTCGTCTGGGCGAAGCACAACCGCAAGGTCGAGATCACTCTCAGCATGCGTGCGGCCGGTGGAAGCCGAGCCCAATAGATAGACCGCCTTAATCTCAGGATAGTCAGCAAAGACGCTTGACATGCGCTCCCGATCAGGAAGCGCCCGTGAATAGCGCTGTATTCCTTCTTGTGCGTTTAGGGGTGGCCGTACGCTGAGTGCTGCCATTTAGTTCCTCCGGCGCAGACGATATCCGCTCACAAGCCAAGTTTCTCCAAGAAACCCAGCTCCTTCATTCCGCATCTAAAGTATGTCACAGTAGCGTCATCGTAAGGGACACATTTGGCAGGGGGCTTCACGCCGCGTGCCACGTATCGACCCGCAGACGGGCGGCGCGGCGCACGCTTGTCCAGTCGTAGGCGTCGTGGTCAGCCGCAATTACCCCATAGAGGAAAACGATGCGCTGATCCCGATTTTCTTGCTGAAACTGCTCACGAATTTCGGCTTGTGTTTGCTGCGCTGTCGACATCGTTGTTTGCTCCTCTCGGGCGCTCCACCCCCATGTCCGGCTGTTCTGGCCGATCGCCGCCACCTTGTCAATGTGCTCGCCTGCTGCTCGATCGCAATCCCTGATGAATTCCCGTCACTTTTCGGCAACCCCTTATACCGTCACTTCAGCGTCGGTGCTGCGGTTGACGCAACGCCAATTTGCCGGTACAATGCCCGCACAAATGTTCTGAATTCGAGAGGTGCCCTATGGCTGCTGCAAAAGAAAGAAAGCAGTATGTCTGTTCGGCGTGCGGCAGCACGCAATTGCGCTGGGCGGGCAAGTGCCCTGAGTGCGGTGAGTGGAACACGCTGACGGAGGTTGTCGTGCGCGCACCGGAAAAAGCCGGGCTGTCATGGCGCCTGCGGAGAGTATGAGCAAGCCGGTGGCGCTGCCGGATGTGGCCAGGGATGATCTGCCGCGCCTGTCGCTGCACATGGTAGAACTGAGCCGCGTGCTGGGTGGGGGTATCGTGCCGGGATCGTGTGTCCTCGTGGGCGGCGATCCGGGCATCGGCAAGAGCACACTCCTGCTGCAGATGGCGGCCGACGTTGCACAGAATGTGGGGACGGTGCTCTACGTTTCGGCCGAGGAGAGTGCCCATCAGATCGGGCGGCGGGCGGTGCGGCTGAGCATCAACAATCAGCAACTCATGGTGTTGTCCGAGATCGTCGTTGAGACGATTATCGAGCATATCGAAGCGATCAAGCCGGTGCTCGTCATTGTCGACTCGGTGCAGGCTATCTATTCTGGCAACGGCGCCAGCGCAGCCGGCACGGTGAGCCAGGTGCGCGATTGTGCGGCCGCGCTGTTGCGCGCCGGCAAGGCGCTGAACATTCCGATTTTTCTCGTCGGCCACGTCACCAAGGAGGGCAATATTGCAGGCCCCCGCGTCCTGGAGCACATGGTCGACGCTGTGCTGCAACTGGAGGGCGAGCGTTTCCATGCATTCCGCCTGCTCCGCTCGATCAAGAATCGCTTTGGGAGCACCAACGAGGTCGGCGTCTTTGAAATGAACGAGAAGGGCATGGAGGAGGTACGCAATCCTTCAGAACTTTTCCTCGCCGAGCGGCTGCCGAACGCCACCGGCAGCGCCATCGCCGTTTCGATGGAAGGAACGAGGCCGCTGTTGGTGGAAGTGCAGGCGCTGTGCAGCACGACGGCCTTCAGCATGCCGCGCCGCACGGCCAATGGCGTTGATACCAACCGACTCCTGCTGCTGACTGCTGTGCTCTCCAAACGCGTCGGCATCGACCTGGGCGACCAGGATATCTTCGTCAACGTGGTGGGCGGCATGCGCGTGGATGAACCTGCGGCCGATCTCTCGGTTGCAGTGGCCGTTGCCAGCAGTTTTCGCAACCGCCCAGTTCACGCCGACCTGGCCATTGTCGGAGAGGTTGGCCTGAGCGGGGAGCTGCGCAGCGTCGGCCAGCTGGCGCGGCGGCTGCACGAGGCGACCAAGCTGGGCTTCACGCGCGCGCTGGCGCCGCGCAGCTCCCTGCCGCGCCGCGACGGTGCTGGCATGCCCAAGGGCATCGAGATCATCGGTGTGCGCACCCTCTACGATGCGCTGGACGTGGCGCTGATCCAGTAGGCGACAAGCAGAGCCATGTGCGGTATACTAGACGCAGAGCGCTATGAACAGACACCGCTGGCTTGTCCTGATCACGATCTTCTGGCTGACGGCTTTCCCGCAAACTGTCAACGCTGCACCGCTGTTGCAGGCTGAGGCGGTCGAGGCTACCGTCAAGTTTGCGCTTGTCAATCTCTATCTCCAGCCCAGCCAGTCTTCAGCAGTCATCGGTACGGTGATGGCAGGGTGGGTGTGCGATGTCGAAGGACGCAACGACGCAACGACGTGGCTGTTGGTGACGTGTGGTGCCCGTCGCGGCTGGATTGACCGGCGTCTGGTCAACGTGACCGGTGATCTGGCGAGCGCGCTCGTGCTCGACGCCAACGTACTGACTGTGCTGCCGCCGGCTGCAGCGATACCAGCGCCCACAGCGACGACACTACCCGCCACGCCGCCACCGACCTTCAACGGCTGGAAGGTCTCCTATTTCAACAATCCAAATCTGCAGGGCGATCCAGTCGCCTACGCCGATGTCTCGTTCATCGATTTCCGCTGGGGGTACGAGTCGCCGATGCCAGTCGTGCCTGTCGATTATTTCTCGGCACGCTTTGAACGTACGCTGGATCTACCGCCAGGTTACTACCAGTTCACGATCCAAACGGACGACGGCGCGCGTCTATGGCTGGATGACAGGCTGATCGTCGACGAGTGGCACGGCGCCACTGGCTCGACCTACACCAGCGGCGCCCTGTTGAACGGTCGCTACACCGTGCGGCTGGAATTTCTCGAGCTGGTCGCGCTGGCAAGTATCCGCTTCACCTACGAGTATTCCCCGCAGACGCCGCCGTGGACAGCCAACTACTACAACGGTGCGCCCACACGAGGCGAGTTGCTCTACACCCAGCTTGAAAACGCTGGGACGGTTCAACTGGAGCGCAATTGGAACTTCGCATCGCCACTGCCCGACGCAGTTCCTGTCGATTTTTGGAATGGCCGGTGGACTGGGCAGTTCTATTTCGAGGGTGGCAACTACTACTTCCGTGCCCGTTCCGACGACGGTGTGCGTGTCTATATTGACCAGACACTGGTCATTGACGCCTGGCGCGACGGCTACACCGACATGGCCAATCGCTTTGTCGGTATCGGCAGCGGGAAGCACACGGTCACGGTGGACTACTATGACCGCACCGGCCAGGCGTTCTTGCAGATATGGTGGTATAAGGACACCACGATGCCCGGCGTCACGCCCTGACCGCCGCCTGTTTTGGGGGCGATTTGGCAAATCGCCCTACATGCGGCGTCGTGTCGCAGGTGCGAGCTTTTGATAAATCGCTTCTGACTGCAGCCTGTTTTTTTTTGGGGGGGGGCGATTTGGCAAATCGCCCTACATGCGGTGTCGTGTCGCAGGTGCGGGTCTATTGAAGCCCACGTGTACAGGCCATACGAACAGGCCTTTTTCAGAATCGCCCGGACTCGTTCTGCCTGGCGGGTGCCGGCATATTGCCGCAACTTTTGGGGCAAGGACGTGTTATCACGTTCTGGTGTGTCTGAGTCATACGATGAAA
>CAIRNL010000115.1 GCA_903879975.1 uncultured Chloroflexota bacterium
ATGTGCGCACGTTGCAGACGCATCTGCCGCTACGTCTGCTGTTGGCGACGCCCGACGACCCTACCGGTCAGCTCGACCCGGCAGGCGAACGCCAGCGCCTCATGGCTGCCCTCGCTCCGCTGATCGGGCGCGTGGTCGACGTCACCGTGCTTGACGGTCGCTTCAGTATCATCGATCTGCGCACAGCGCTGGCCAATGAACAGCCTGACATCGTTCACCTGGTGACGCACGGCCACGCAGACGGTGTGCTGCTCTGGCAGAACGATGAGCCATGCAATGCGCCGGCCGCCTCCCTGCGTGCCGTGATGGAGGGGGCAGACAGCGTCAAGCTCGTGCTGCTCAGCGCCTGCTCGACCGGGCAGGGCTCGCTGCAACACAGCCTGGCATCGGTCGGCGCACAGTTGTTGCAAGCAGGGCTGCCAGCAGTCGTCGCCATGCAGTTCGACATTGCAGAAAACGCCGCCGGCGATTTCTCCCGCTTCTTCTACCAAGAACTCTTTACGGGCCGATGTCCGGGCGCTGTACACCTGGCAGTGAACTACGCCCGCTCAAGTCTCTACGCACTGGACCCAGCGAGTTTTGGCTACGGCACGCCCGTGCTCTGGCTCAATGCGCCCAACGGCACAATCTTTGAAATGGACAGTATCTCAATGCCCGCCTTGCCTACGCGCCCGGCCGCAGTGGCCGGCAAGCCGCCCGATCTAAAGCCGCTCATACAGCAGCGCCACCACATCGAACAATGGCGGGCTGGAATGAATGATCTCAACGTGACGGTTCTGCCCCCCTCCCTGCGCCCCATCCAGCGGCCACTCCAGGACGCGCTGCGCGAAGTCGACGCCCTGCTCGTCCAACTGCATGGCCTGGAGCAATCTACCCCTACCGACAAGGTACACAAACAGTACGAGGAAAAACTGGCGCTCATCCTGGGCAAGCAGCACACAGTAGACCGCCTGGCCAGCATCATTCGCGAGCAGCAGGGGCGACGCGCTGGAGCGTGAGAGGCGAGTTCCGGGCAGGCAACGAGCGACACGCAGAAAACGTCCTCAACGATCGCCCGTCGCCTGTATGGGTGGCGGGTGACTCCCCGGCAAAGCCAGGCCTTGTCGAGTGGTTCCACTTGCGTGGGCGACAGTGGCTGGCAGTAATACGGCTGGCGCTGTTTTTCATACTCGGCTGTGCACTCGTCGTTGCGGGTGGACTGTTGTGGCGGACGACACTGGAAGTTGGCGCCGGCCTGAATCGCACACTGCCGCCGGCAAGCGATCCCAGCATGGCCGTCCCCTTTGTCGGCGTCACCGTGCAGCTTGCGGGCCGCCCTACGAATGTTTTGAAGACAAGGCTGGCGGAGCTGCATCGTGCCGGTATTGGGTGGGTGCGCCAGCGCTTCGACTGGCGCGAGATCGAGCCCGAGCCCGGTGTATTCGACTGGACAGAGACCGACCGGCTGGTCCATGCTATTGCTCAGGCCGGACTAGTGCCGATTGCTGTGCTGGACGGCACACCGGACTGGGCGCTGGCACCAGTCGATCGCGCAGCACGGAACGGATTGGCGCCACCAGTCGACTTCGTCGACTATGCCCGCTTCGCCGCTGCCTTTGCCGCCCGGTACGGCGACCCTGTGCGCTACTACCAGATTTGGGACGAGCCGAACATTGCACCGCATTGGGGGCAGCGCCACATCAATCCAGTTGGATACGCGCACCTGCTGCGTACTGCAGCACCTGCCATCCGCGGCAGTGACGCCGATGCCGTGGTACTGAGCGCTGCGCTGGCGCCAACCGTTGATCGCGGCCATCTGGCAATCGACGAAGAATACTTTCTTCAACGCATGATTGCAGCCGGTGCAGCACCCTACTTCGACGCAGTTGCTATCCAGCCCTTCGGTTTTGGCGACAGCCCTGCCAACGCACGGCAAGGGCTGGAGACGCTCAACTTTGCGCGCGCTGCGTTGATTCGCCGGGCGCTGGTCGACGCAGGGCTGGGCAACAAACCGATCTGGGCCGTACGCTACGGCTGGAATCGCCTGTTGAACTCACCCTGGGGTACGGTGACGCCGGTCGATCAGGCAGCGTATGCGGTGGCGGCACTCGACCGGGCATGGGATCAATGGCCATGGTTGGCAACGATGGGCTGGGCGATCGATCAGCCGGCGGAAGCACCTGGTCTGCCCACCTGGGGCTTTGCACTGACCGACACAACCGGCCATGCAGCGCCGGTCTTCGATGCACTCGCTGCATGGCAGAAGCAGCCGCACACACGTGCCTACCCGTCCTCGTCCGTGCCCGTGCTGGGCTGGGTTGCATGGCTCCTGGCCGTTGCGCTGATCGGGTGGCGCAGTTTGGCCGCAGCGCGCCTGATCGACTGGAGCAACCTGCTGGTACGGTATCGCCTGACATCGTGCTGGCTACACATGGGTGCGTGGGTGGCACTCATGGTAATCTACTATCTGGCGACCTTCTCTCCGTTGATCGTACTCTGCTGGCTAGCTGCTGCGATGCTCTGTCTGGTACAGCCACGCGTCGGACTCTGGCTCGCAGTGATGTTGATCCCGTTTTTCTATGCACACAAGGAGTTTCAGCTGGTCGGTGCCACGCTGACTGTCCCGCCCACCCATGTGCTGGCGGCCGCGCTGCTGCCAGCAACCTATCTAGCCACACAACATCGCCTGCCCTATACTCTGCGCCCTGCAGCGCTTTTCTGGTGGGAACTGGCGCCACTGCTGCTGCTCCCCATGAGCCTGCTGTCGGCGTTCCATGTCTGGCACTGGACAGCCTTCATCCGTGGCACGCTGGATCTCGTGGTCGTTCCGCTGATTCTATGGCTGGAAGTGCGCGTGCTGGCGACGACAGCAGCCGATCGTCGATCCATATTTCTTGCACTGATGGCAGGTGGCGGGCTGGCTGCCGTTGTCGGATTGGTCGGCTGGCTGCACGGTGACGGCACCGTTGTGGACGGAATGCGGCGGCTGATGGGACCCCACTTCTCACCCAATCATACCGCGCTCTATCTCGAACGTACGCTCTTTCTCAGCCTGGCGGCGCTACTTGTCGTGGCACGACACCCACGCGCACTGGCAGCGGGGGCAGCTGCAGTCGTCGCAGCAGCGCTCGTGCTCACCGGCAGCCGCGGCGCTTTGCTGCTGGGCGTGCCGGCAGGCATGGCCGTGCTGGCTGGCCTCGCCCTTTACCGGCATCCAAGTCTGTGGCAGTGGGCACGCCGGCGGCGCCCATGGGTAATCGCTGGCGTGCTGCTCGCCGGTCTTGCTGCACTGGCAGTCGTCCAATGGCAACGCGAGCGACTGGCGAATGTGGAGACCATCGGGTTACGGATAGAGGTCTGGCAGGCAGCGCTGGCGCATTGGCGCGACCATTTCTGGAGCGGCGTGGGACCGGGCGGCTTCTTCTGGAGCTATCCTGCCTATTTGCGCCCCGACGCAGTCGAGGTC
>CAIRNL010000116.1 GCA_903879975.1 uncultured Chloroflexota bacterium
ATCAATGTTACACCAAGCATGCACGCAACTCAGGCGTGTGCGATCAGGCCGGTGGTCGCAGCGGCTGAGCGGCGTCAGTCCGGGACTACGCCGTGGTGTGAGCCTCGTTATGGTTCTCGCCATCATCGCCAGCATGGTAACCGTCGCCATCTGGCCGGCGCCGACGAGCGCTTCGCTCACCAACTTGTTATATAACGGGGGGTTCGAGCAAGGATTCAGCAGCCAGCCGGGCTGCGGAATGGTTGGCAGCGGGTGGCAGTGCTTCACGAATGGTGGAGGGGCTAACTACGGCTTCTATGATGATCAGTGGGATCGTGTCATCGCTGAGGGCAAGCATAGCCAACTCCTTGAGATCAATACCAAGGGCATCATGGTGGGTGATGCAGACCGCTATGCTGGCATTTACCAGACAGTGCCAGTTGTTGACTGGGCTGAGTATACGTTCAGTCTCAAGGGTATCATCCGCACGACGAACTTTGAAGGTGATAAGTGGCGCTATCGGGTTCAGGTGGGTTGGTCATTTAGTCCTTATCCTGACTGGACCAAAGTCACAAACTGGACTGATGTCGGTTGGGACAAATATTCCCTGCGCACCGATCCCGGCGCCTTCAGCAGCTTTACGACACGTCTTATGGCTGAGTCAAATTATGTGACCCTGTACATACGCGTGTGGAAAAAGTGGGGCGTGCCCGAAGAAGAACTCGACGTCAACTTTGACGCGATTTCGCTCATCGGTCCTAGTCCCTATTACTATGACCATCACGGGGAAGGTGTCATTGATCCTGGATACGGTCATCCGTCAGTCGATCCTGGGTATGACCATCTTCCTGTCTATCCTGGCGGTGGTCATCCATCTGGGCCGGTCGGTGCCTGCATCGGACCAAATTTGGTATACAACGGTGATTTTGAGCGAGGTTTTAACGCTGTCTCAGTCGGTAAGGTCGGCAACAGTTGGGGCTATTTCACTAACGGTGGCGGTGCCAACTACGGCTTCTACGATGATGAATGGGCCCGTGTGCGTTCCGACGGTGCTCACAGCCAACTCATCGAGATCAACACTAAGGGTATCTACCCTGTCGACAACGACCGCTACGCGGGTATCTACCAATACATCACGGGCCTGCACCCGGGTGGTACGTATGAACTCGCGGTCCATGGCCTGTTACGCGGCGAGGGAAATGAAGATGATCCGTATCGGTTTGAGGCGCAGTGGGGTTTTGTGCCTGGCTACAACGGTGACTGGAAAGCGGCCAGCAACTGGATGGGCATGAACTTTGGCCCGATCTCGAAACGCACCGATCCTGCAGCGTTGACAACCTATACAGCCAAGTTCGTGGCGCAGTCGACGGATATCACGCTCTTCATTCGGGGCTGGAAGAAGTGGGGTATCCCGCAAGTGGAGATGGATTTCAATATTGACGGCGTTTCACTGGTCGCCTGCGGGGGACATGGTGGACCAATCAAACCGGTATCGCCGATCTATCAGCCGATTGATGGGTGCACGCCTAAACCTGACTGCAATGGGGAGCCGTGGTATCCGGTCGATCCCGGTTACGGATGTACCTATGCGGTCCAGCCTGGCGACACACTGGCATCGATTGCCTACCAGTTGGGCGTCAGTATGCACGAGTTGATCTACATCAACGATATTGTGAATCCTGACCTTATCTTTGTGGGCCAGTTGCTGACATTGCCAGGTTGTGCTGCTCCGGTGCCGCTGCCAAAGCCGCTGCCCTGTGCTGCACCCGTTGGCTGTTCGGTTGACCCGATTCATCCGGCTGGGCAGACCTACGCGGTCCAGCCTGGCGACACGCTGAGCCAGATCGCAGCGTGGTTCGGCGTCTCCGTCGACTCGCTGTGCGAGGCCAACGGGCTTTGGAATCCCAACATGATCTATGTTGGGCAGGTGCTAATCATTCCGTGACGGTACGGGTTGATTAGATATACTCCTTCGATGGCAGCGCAGGCTGCGGTTCCGGCTCCGCAGCCTGCGCTGCATTCCAGCCCAGGTATCTGACGACGAATAACAGGCGCAAAAGGAGGGGTGGGTCCGGACGCCCAAAGCGACGCAGTCGCATCGGAACAACAGGCAGTCAGATGTCTGGACTGGAAAAGGGTCTCTGGCGGCGCTGTGCGGAGCGCCGCCTCCTTCTTTCTACGGGAAGAGATGGCGAGTCTGTACACAAGGAAGAGCGAACCTCATTGCGGGCGCTCTTTTTCTTGTCTGGCTCTTGTCGAGCAAAAATTATTCGAGGGGGCTGAGCCAGCGTTCCGTTCCGTCGCTCTCGGCAGCCCATCCTTCTGTGGCGCCATCATCAGAGCGAATTTGGAACCAGGTGTAGCCGTTTGCTTCCTGTGGACCGCCCGTGACGGTGAATTCCTCACCGGGATTGGCACGTGTGATGAGGTTCGCGTCGGTACCCGGCGTCTCGCGCACGGAGAGCTGACCTCCGAGACTCATTGTCACACGGACGCGCTCCCCGATGCGCGGCGAGCGATCGACTGGCTCCGGCTCACCCATCTGCGGGCTGAGTAGGTCGGTCTCGCCGTCATTCTCGACCGCCCATCCGACGTTACCTTCGGTGTCGTCAAGTTTCCACCAGCGATACCCTTCTCCATCGACCGGTCCGTCGACAATCGTGACCTTGAGCCGTGAGGGTAGATAACGCACGAGGTTGGCCGCTGTTGCAGGCTCGGCACGCATGTTGACACCATTGGGTGCAACGACGCGTGCTGGCTGTCCGATCACAAGTGCCGTACCCGGAATAGGTGTTGGGGTGAAGGTAGCGGTTGGTTCTGGCGTCGGGGTGTCAGTTTCGATCGGCAGCAATGGCGTTGCCTCTACAACTGATCCACTTGATGCCCCAGCCGCCTGCTGTGCAGTTGTCTCGACCGCGGCAGGCAAGGTCGGCGTTGGCGTCGGGCGGGGGGCGAAGCTGCCACAGGCAAGCGTCGGCCCCAGCCAGATGAGCGAAGCAGCCAGCAGCGCGCGTAATCTCCAGCGATGGCTTAACGTGCGGCGCAGCAGTGTGGTTGATGCGTCATCCCTATTCATGGCTGTGGATTATATCCTATGTACAGGCGTACAACTATCTTGCCTGCCAGAAGATCGGCTGATATTTTTCATAAAGTGATGGCCTTGAGCCACATGATGTGCGGCAGAGCACTGATAGTCGCCTGCAACTGTGGCGTCGTGGGTTCGTCAGTGCCGAGTGCCATGATGGCTTCGCTACGGGGTGCTCGGCGTCCGACATGCATGAAGCTGATATTCACATCTGCGTTGCCCAGGATCGTGCCCACGCTGCCGATAATGCCAGGGCGGTCGTTGTGCAGCGCCAGCAGGACATGACCCATGGCAGGAAAGTCGACCCAAAGCTCGTTGATGGCGACGATATGTGGTTGCTCGCCCTGAAGGATGGTGCCGCGCACGGTCCAGCGTTGTGGCCCGGAAGTGGAGCGTAGCGTGAGCAGGTTTTCGTAGGCAAACTCGCGCTGGTGCTTCTTGCGCTCGATCAGGTTCATGCCACGCTTCTCTGCCAGTAGACCCGCATTCACTAGGTTGACGCGTACCGAGACGACGTCGGCTAGCAGTCCCTTGATAACGCCGGCTCGGATGTAACTCAGGTCGTACTCGGCCAGATCACCTTCTGCCGTCAACTCTACATCGCCCATGCCCTGTGCACCAAGCTGGCGCATGAAGCGTCCCATGCGTTCGGCCAGGTCGATATAGGGGATCAGGAACTCCAAATCCTTGGGTGGAATGATGGGTGCATTGACTGCGTAGCGTGCCGGCCGATCGTTGAGCACGTCGAGTACCTGTAGGGCGACGTCTTCAGCAACTTTTTCCTGTGCTTCGACGGTGCTGCCGCCTAGGTGTGGAGAGAGCACGATTTTTGGGTTGTTGCGCAGGGGGCTGTCAGCTGGCAACGGCTCTTGTTCGAAGACATCCAGTGCTGCGCCGGCAAGCTGTCCTGCCTCAATGGCATCGTAGAGCGCTTGCTCGTCGATAATGCCGCCGCGGGCGACATTGATAATGCGCGCAGTCGGTTGCATGCGCGCCAGCCGCTCGCGGCCAATAAGGTGGCGTGTCTGGGGCGTGAGAGGCACATGCAACGTGAGAAAATCAGCTCGCTCCACTAGCGAATCGAGATCGACCAGTTCAACGTTGCGGTGGCTGGCGTACTCAGCCGTGACGTATGGGTCGTAGGCAATGACAGTTAGACCCAACCCCTGTGCTCGGCGTACGACTTCCTGTGCAACGCGGCCAAGTCCCACCGTGCCAAGCACCTTACCGCGCACCTCGACGCCCATGAATCGATCCCGCTTCCACTGTCCGTTGCGTACATGGGCGTCTGCCTGCGGGATGTTGCGCGCCATGGCCATGAGCATGGCAATAGTATGTTCTGCAGCAGCCACAACATTCCCAGTGGGTGCGTTTACGACAATCACGCCGGCCTGAGTCGCTGCATCGACGTCGATATTGTCTACGCCGACGCCGGCACGTGCTACCACACGCAGCCGCACGCCGGCACGGATCACGTCGGCTGTGACCTGTGTAGCACTACGCACGAGCAGGGCGTCATATTGGGGGATAATCTTCAGCAATATGTCGGGTGCCACCCCCGTCTGTACATCAACATCGACACCGGGGGCGGCACGCAGAGCCGCCAGTCCAACTTCGGAGAGGCTGTCGCTGACAAGGATTCGATGGTTCTCAGCCATTGTGCTATAACTCCACTTCGACGTGCATGGATTCGGGCGCACTCACACCGAGCAGGGACAGCGTTTTGGACAGGCCGATGCGTGTGGCCTCGCAAAGATACATCCGTGCATTGCTTCGCTCTGGTACATCCGGAGCGAGCACTTTGCAGTCACGATAGAAGGTATTGAAGCTGCGGGCCAATTCGAGACTATAAAAAGTTAGGTTGTGCGGTGATAACTTACTGATCGCAGCCTCGATCTGCTCTTCGAGTTCCAGCAATTTTCGGATCAAGGCCAGTTCGGATGGGTCTGTGAGCAATTCCAACGTAACGTTGCTGAAGTCGGGTGTGATTCCTTTCTGGGGTGCCATGACCCGGATCGAGCAGATGCGGGCATGGCTGTACTGTGCGTAGAAGACCGGGTTGCTCGCCGACTCGGCCACAGCAAGGTTTAAGTCGAATTCAATAGGGATCTCCGGCCCGCGTGAGAGCAGGAAGAACCGTGTGGCATCTGCACCGACCTCGTCGACCACCTCGCCAAGCGTGATAATGGTGCCGCGGCGTTTGCTAAGTTTAACCTCGCTACCGTCTCGTATCAGCTTGACTAGGCCGTGCAGCACAATCGTCAGCCGGTTTGGGTCGAGGCCGAGCGCTGTCATAACGGCAGCCATGCGTGGCACATGGCCCTGGTGGTCCACTCCCCACACATTGACAACGTGATCGAAGTTCCGCACAGCGAACTTCTCATAGTGATAGGCGATATCGCTGGCAAAATAGGTCGGCATGCCGTTGGAACGGATGACGACCTCGTCCTTGTCTACCTTGGGGTAGTGGCTGGCCAGGAACCAGACAGCGCCGTCGCGCTCCCCCAGATCGCCCTGGTCACGCAACTTGCCGAGCACGGTGCCGACCAGACCGCTGTCGTAAAGCGACTGCTCGCGGAACCACCGATCGAAGTGAACACCTAACTTGTCTAGCTGCTCCTGCAGCGCAGTGAGCACGATCTCTTCCCCAAGCACCTTGAGTTCGGTGAGTGCGGCATGCTTTTCCATCGAGAGGAAGCGGTCGCCGTACTCGTCAGCCAGTTTTTGCGCGTAGTCAATTATGTAATCGCCGGCGTATCCGTCGTCGGGAAGCGACTCGTCGCGGCCGAAGAGTTGGGCATAGCGCGCATAGAGTGTTGCTGCAAAGAGATTGAATTGGTTGCCGGCATCGTTGACATAGAATTCGCGCTGCACGGCATAGCCGGCAGCCTCCAGGACATTCGCCAGCGCATCGCCGAGCGCTGCATTACGCGCACCACCATAATGCAGCGGCCCTGTTGGGTTGGCGCTCATATACTCGACCTGCCAGCGTTGACCATGGCCCAGGTCGATGTTGCCAAAGTTGCTGCCAGCTTCGACGATTTTCGGCACCTGCCGGCGCAGCCAGTCATCAGACAGGAAAATGTTGATGAAACCGGGTCCGGCAATCTCGACACTGCCGACAGGACCGTCAGCCGGCAGGTGATCGGCGATAGCCTGGGCAATCGCACGTGAGTTTACATTGCTGCCGGCCTTGCGTACCGCGGCCGCGGTGACCATAGCGATGTTGGTGCTGTAGTCACCGTGGTCGGCCTGTTTGGGACGCAGCACTTCGACTAGCGGCCAATCGATGGTTGGTAAGGCGCCATTGGCTTGTGCCATCGCCATTGCCTGTTCGATGGATGATTTGATGTCATCGCGTACCATTTCGCAACCATTCCTCAAATTTTTTGTTTCTTGCTGACCTGTCTGCTTGCTTATGCCTCAGCCAGGTCGCGCCAGTTAGGGCCGACCTCCACATCGACCTTGAGCGGTACGTCCAACCTGTAGGCATTTTCCATGGTCTTCCGCACTAGAGCGACGGCAGCTGCTTGTTCGTCCGGCGGTGTCTCCAATACCAGTTCGTCGTGCACCTGCAAAAGCAGCCGCGTACGATAGCCGCTGCTGCGCAATTTTTTGTGCAATTCAACCATGGCAATTTTCATGATATCGGCTGCAGTGCCCTGGATCGGGGCGTTGATGGCGGCGCGCTCTATGGCGCTACGCTGATTATAGGGTAAACGACCGCTCTGTAACTCCGGAAAGAATCGCTTGCGGCCCAGCAGTGTCTGAACATACCCTTGCTGGCGCGCTTCTTCCAGCGTTACGTCGAGAAAGGTGCGGATGCGTGGATAGGTCAGGAAGTACTGTTCGAGGAACTGGCGTGCCTGCTCGCGTGTCAGCTCTGTGCGGCTGCTGAGGCCGAATTCGCTGACACCGTAGATGGTGGCGAAGTTGATGGTCTTGCCCAGGCTACGCTGCGTGCGATCGATCTCGGCGATGGGCACGCCAAAGAGCTTAGACGCAGTGACGGCATGAATATCCTGTTCCGCCAGGAAGGCCTCCACAAGCAACGGTTCGTGCGCCATATGTGCCAGCACTCGCAGTTCTACCTGGCTGTAGTCGGCTGAGATGAGCAGCCACCCCGGCGGTGCAACAATAGCACGGCGGATCTCGCGGCCGATCTCGGTACGGATCGGAATATTCTGCAGATTGGGATTGCTGCTGCTCAGGCGCCCGGTCACTGCGCCTGTTTGGCTGAAGCTGGTATGTAGCCGACCGGTTTCCGGATTGACGAGTGCGGGCAGCGCGTTGATGTACGTGCTGCGCAGCTTTTCGAGCTGGCGTTGCTCCAAGATCATTTCGATCACGCGCTGCTGCGGCGTGCTGAGTTCGTCACCGTAGGCAGCCAACGTTTCGAGTGTATCGACCGCAGTGCTGTAATGGCCGGACGCAGTCTTTTTCAGCCTGCGTGCCGGAAAGCCCATCTCGTCGAAGAGTACCTGGCTCAACTGCTGCGTGCTGCGAATATTGAAATCATGGCCGACGACGCTGTAGAGCGTCTGTTCCAGTTCAGCCAGCCGTTGAGTGAAGGTGATCGACATCTGGGCGAGAAATTCGGTGTCGAGCAGGACGCCGGCCATCTCCATGTCGGTCAGCACAGGCAGGAGCGGTCGTTCAATGGACGTATAGAGCGGGTCGAGATCAGCTGCGATAAGTTCTGGCGCCAACAGGTCATAGAGACGGAGCGTAGCGTCAACGTCAGCGCCACAGTAGGCTGCGGCTTGGTCGATCCGTACCTGGTCGATGGTGATCTGTTTGCGCCCGCTGCCGATGAGTTCGGTCAGCTCGGTCATGTTCCAGGTGAGCCGCGCATCGGCCAGTGCCTTGAGCCCAAGCGCTCGGCTGGCTGGGTCGAGCAGCCACGCCATGAGCAGCGTGTCGTCAATGTCACCGGCGGTCTCCAGCCCGTGCCGGCGCAGGACTGTGAGATCGTACTTGGCGTTGTGCGCAACTTTGGGCTGCACAGTATCGGCAAAAAACGGCTGCAGCTTTGCTACAGCATGTGCCCACGCCAGTTGCGTACCTTCGGCATGGGCCACTGGTATATACGCAGCCTGGCCCGGTGCCCAGGCGATGCCTAGACCGACGAGGGCTGCCTGCATAGCGTCGGTGCCAGTGGTCTCTACGTCGAACGAGAACCGTCTGGCACTGGCAAGTTCTGCCAACAGTTTATCTAGTGTATCCTTGTCCTGTACGACGAGCAGCGTGCGCTCGCCAGCAGGGGATGGGATGACCTGGCCTGATGCAACGAACTCCTCGGCGGCGAAGAGCGCCATTTGGCCTGATTCACTGTCGGTCGCTGGAACTGCACGCGAAGAAGCGGGCAGTTCCTTGATCAGGCTGCGAAATTCCAGCTCGTTGAAAAGGGCGATCAGCGCGTCCTGATCGTAATCGCGCAGTCGGCACTTGTCGGGTTCGAAATGAATGTCGAGATCGGTGTTGATGGTAACGAGGCGGCGATTGCGCAGCACCTGCTCGCGGGTATCGATGAGAGACTGGCGCGTCTTGGTTCCACTGATCTCGTCGACGTGTGCGTAAATCTCGTCCAGTGTGCCGTATTGCTGCAGAAACTTGATCGCAGTTTTTTCACCGACGCCGGGTACGCCTGGGATATTGTCCGAAGTGTCGCCGGTGAGCGCCTTGAAGTCGATGAACTGCTGCGGCGTCAGGCCGTAGCGCTCTGCGACCTGGACTGGCCCGTAGACTGAAGTTACTGGGTTGGGTCCGCCCGAAGTGTAGAGAATATTGACCTGTTCGTCGACCAACTGGAACATGTCGCGATCGCCCGTCATGACAAGTACGTCAAAGCGTTTGCTGCCTGCTTCACGGGCAAGCGTGCCAAGGATATCGTCGGCTTCGTAATTGGTGTAGGTAAGGATCGGGATGTTGAAGGCTTGCAACAGGAATTCGATGCGCGTCATCTGCGTGCGCATGTCGTCAGGCATGGCATCGCGCGTCGCTTTGTAGGCAGGGAATTCGGCGTGGCGCCACGTCTCTCCGCTGTCAAAGGCAACTGCGACGTACTCGGGCTGGTACTCGCGCAGCGTGGCAAGGAGCTTACGCGCAAAGCCATAGACGGCAGAAGTCGGCTCGCCCTCGCGTGTGGAGAGCGGCGTTTTCATGCCGAAATACGCACGGTATGCCTGCGAGTGGCCGTCAATCAGTAATACAAGCGCCATGAGGTTCTCTGCCCTGGAAATGACCTGCTGTCCGGCGCAGCCGACAGCCGGGCAGCCAGCCATTGTCAGCGCTTGACCAGTCAGTTCGGTTGCGGTGGAGTGCTGCTGCGTGCAACCTACTGCACAGTCAGACTACCGTCTTCCACCAGTGCCAAAATCTGACGGTACTTGAGGATCGAACGCAGCGTGCGCATACGTCGCCTGGCATCCAGGCGATAGCGGCCGGCTGGTAAGTCGAGGATGAAGTTCTTGTTGGTATTATTGACCAGAACGATGATGTCATCTGGATTCTCGATCCAGGTGTAATCTAGTTCTGCTGCTTTCACAGTTTGATTGGTCGCCATGAGCATGCCCCTTGGTCTAGCATCGTCCGATGGGTTGCAATTGTATTATACTTGGCACAGTGTACTTTCGACAAGAACCGGACCGGGCGATCCCCGATCGGGTGTGCGTCAGATTTTTGTACATCTCTGCGAGGCGGGCTGAACGGGGTCTGTTGGTGCGCATATTGACCGGATTTCGGCAATCAAGCACCCCAAAGTGACCGCTTAGTGTGCCATTTGCTCGGTCAACTTGGCCAGATTGGGGCGATTTGGCGGCCCTCAAGTGCCATCAGAGCCTGTATCCAAAATTCTGACGCACACCCTCACCGATCAGTGATGAACGGCGTTCATCTCTTCCATGGATACCTTGGCCGGCCTGGTGTGCGGCGTCCGATTCTGCCAGAACGATACACCAACCACGGTGGCAAAGCTGGTAGCGTAGAGTAGCATGAAGGGTACGGACGGCCATCCGCTTTGGATGGAGAGCAGGTAGGCCGCCAGCAGCGCGTAGATCGCCAGTACAATCTCTGCAATCATCACACGATCCAGGGGCAGACGATAGATGCTGCCTCGCCAGTGATCGCTGCTGTTCTCAACGCGAAACTTGGGCGTGCGCTGAAAAGTGCCACCGTTGGTGTGCCACCCCTGCCAGACAGCCAGCGAGTTGTTCAGGCAGCTGCCCATGCCTAGCAGCGTCAGCAGTGGAAGATAGGCCCAGCGCCGCCACCACGAGTTGCCTGCCAGGCGCATCTGTCCGACGGCATAGAGCAACGGGGGGCCGAACGACGTGATCCCGATGAGGGGCATGGGTGACAGCGGCTGTGCGCCCAGCAGCAGCAACGGCGGAATCACCAGCAGCAGCAGTAGGAGCATAGGGTGGATGAGGTAGGCGCCCAAGTGTACCATGCCTGCCAGCCGTACCCATACGGTGCGTTCACTGCGCCACACGCGACCTCCGAGTTTACGCAGTGTCTGGACGCTGCCCTTGGCCCAGCGGAACTGCTGACGTTTGTATGCGTTGAGCTGCGGCGGAATTTCGGCTGGCGCAACGACCTCGTTCAGGTAGAGCGGCCGCCAGCCGGCCAGCTGCGCGCGGTAGCTCAGGTCTAGATCTTCACACAATGTGTCAGTCTGCCATCCGCCAGTTTTTGTATCTTCGATGCATGCACGCCGCCATACGCCCCCCGATCCATTGAATCCAAAGAAGCAACCGGCGGCCTGGCGTCCAGCCTGCTCAACGGCAAAATGGCCATCGAGTGCCAGCGCCTGGCTGGCTGTGAGCCAGGAATAGGTGCGATTCAGATGCCCCCAGCGTGTCTGTATAAAGCCGACGTCATCACTGCCGGGTGCGCTGAAGTGAGGAAGGGTACGGCGCAGGAAGTCGGGTGATGGCTGGAAATCGGCATCAAAGATAGCGATGATGTCGCCTGTTGCCGATGATAGGGCATGGGCAAGTGCGCCCGCCTTGTATCCGGCTCGCGTCATCCGGCGTACTGCCACGACCGACCGTCCTTGCGACTGCCAGTAGGCCACGCAGCGGTCGATGATAGCAACTGTATCGTCGGTCGAATCGTCCAGTACTTGGATGTGCAATTTGTCAGCTGGATAGTCTAGCAAAGCGCACGCTTCGATCAGCCGTTCGGCTACGTAGCGCTCGTTATAGATGGGCAACTGCACGGTAACGGCTGGCCACGTCGCTACATCTGCGTTGGGCGCATCGGGCTGTACACGGCGCATTTGCCAGACCAGCCAGGCGGCATGCAGGCTGTAAAAAGCAAGCCCCAATGCGCATATCGCATAGATTGTTTGAAGAACAAAGACAACGGCAGCTTGCAATTGCATCAATCCACCTAAAAGATCGAGCCGACAGCACGCCGGCTCGAATGTAGCAGAGTATCCAAGTACGCTTCAGGTAGTATTGCTGTGCATATAGTTTGAATCATCGGGCATTTGGCGAGAATATAGCGGTTGGTCTATCCACATCTGCCGATGTCCAGCATATCAATATCCTGAGATATAGGCAGATTATACTGCCTTGGGAGTGGCCAACCCAAATGTGGTATACTCTGTGTAGCCAGGCGATTTGCGCCATCCGGCCTGTTACCGGTACTCGGGCTGCTGAGTGTCGACATTGTGTTGTCATGTTTGCGTGCCTTTTCTGTCCATAACCGCATCAGTCATCCCGTAGGAGCAGAACATGGCAGCATTATTTGATCCTGACGAGCGAGCGCCCGTTGTCGACCTGGATGCGCTCACAGCGCTGATCGAAATGTTCGGCGACGATATGAATGCGGTCATCGACCTGCTCGATACTTTTCTGGCTGAATCACAGAAGCAGGTTGATTCCATCTGCACCTCGTTTGGTGTCAGGGATATAGGCACGCTGTATCGTATGGCGCACAGCCTGAAGGCGAGCAGTGTGATCTTTGGTGCGAAACGTCTCTCTGCAGCGTGCGCACGGCTAGAACAGGCGGCCGCAGACGGATGCGGGGATGGACGGTGTGCCGAACTGCTGCCGATTGTTATCGATGAACAACAGCAGGCTACGAATCTGCTCACTGCCGTTCGCGAGCAGTGGCTGTACACGTGAGGGGCAACGCTCGTCGAACCAAACCATGAAAGGCCCTGGGCGGTAAGTCCAGGGCCCTTCATGGCAACGAATCTTCCACCTGGTCAGTCTTCTGTGGCCTCTTCCTTATGCTGGGCGATGATATCGGCGGCAATGTGGCTTGGCACCGGGTCGTAGTGGTCGAATTCGATCGTGTAGACGCCACGGCCCTGGGTCATCGAGCGCAGGTCGGTGCTGTAGCGCATGATCTCTGCCAGGGGCACCGATGCTCGCACCACCGTGCGGTTGTTCTTCTGTTCCATGCCTAGCACGCGCCCGCGCCGCGTGTTGAAGTCGCTCATGATATCGCCCATAAACTCATCCGGCACAGTCACTTCCACATTGTAGATCGGCTCCAGCAAAACCGGGTTGGCTGCCTTGAAGGCCAGTTTGAAAACCTCGCGGCCTGCTGTCTGGAAGGCGATATCCTTCGAGTCGACCGGATGCTCTTTGCCGTCGAAGACAACGGCCTTCACGTCGACGACAGGGTAGCCAGCGATGACTCCGTTTTCCATGACAGCCCTGATACCCTTTTCGATGGAGGGGAAGAAGGAACTGCTGATAGCGCCGCCAAAGACTTCGCTCTTGAATTCGTAGCCAGCGCCTGTCGGCTGTGGATCGACGCGCATGTGTACCTCGGCAAACTGGCCAGCGCCACCGGACTGCTTCTTGTGGCGGTACTGGGCCGATGCCGACTTGCTGATCGTCTCTTGGTATGGCACCTTTGGAACATCGGTCTCCACGTTGGTGCCGAATTTCTGCGCCATGCGGTGGATTGCCACGTCCACATGTGTCTCACCCATGCCCTGCAACACCGTCTGCTTGGTGGCAGAGATCGTTTGGTAGCGCAGTGTCGGGTCCTCTTCGGTAATGCTCGACAGGGACGGCCCCATTTTGCCGCTGTCGACTTGGGAGACTGGCGTGATGGCGACCGAGTAGAGCGGCCGCGGGTATTCTGGGGCGGTGATCTTGACGATCTGCTCCGGCGCACAGAGTGTGTCGCCTGTCACGAGGTCCTCCATTTTGGTCATCACGCCGATATCACCGGCAACCAGTTCGTCCAGATTCTGCAAGTCTTTGCCGCGTACGCTAAAGAGGTTGGCCACGCGTGCCGACTTGCCAGTGCGGGTGTTGGCAATCTGCGCATCGCGGCTAATCTTGCCAGAGAAGACGCGCACGTAGTTCATGCGGCCGACGTAGCGATCGATGATCGTTTTGAAGACGGCTCCTGCTACCGGACCAGTGCTATCAGAGCAAAAGATGATTTCTGTGTTGCCCTTTGTGCCGGCCACACTGCGTTCGTTGGGTGCCGGCACGTAGCGGCGCAACGCCTGGATGAGCCGCTCCAGGCCGACGCCGCCCGTTGCTGTGCCGCAGTAAACAGGCGTGATGGCGCAATTCTTGACGCCAACATGTAGCCCGTGGCGGACATCATCGATCGTTAGTTCTTCGCCTTCAAGGTATTTCATGATCAACTCATCGTCAGCTTCGGCAGCGGCTTCCACCAACGCAACGCGCGCCGCCTCAGCTTCATCCTGCAGGTCAGCCGGAATTGGGGACTCCTTGCCTTCCGCACCTATGTAGGCCTTCATATCGATCAGGCTAATCACACCTTTGAATGAGTCGGCCGTGCCGATCGGAATTTGAAATGGGACGATTTTCTCGTCGCCAAGCGTCGTGCGTAAGCTGTCCACGGCGTTGGCAAAATTGGCGTTCTCACGATCCATGCGGTTGATGAAGACGATGCGTGGCTTTGCGAGATCGCGCAGGCGGTCATAGGCCAGTTCGGTGCCGACCTGGCAGCCGGATACGGCGTCGACGACCACGAGTCCCGCCTCGGCAGCGAAAAGGGCACTGATTACCTCGCCAACAAAGTCCTGATACCCTGGCGCATCGATCAGATTTAGTTTGAGGGTTTCGAATTCAACAGGAACCACACTCAGATTGATCGAAATGCCACGGCGGTGCTCCTCGGCGTCCCAGTCGGAGACTGTGGAACCATCTTCCACGCGCCCCATACGGCTGATTGCGCCAGTCTTGTACAACAACGCTTCCGTCAGTGTTGTTTTTCCTGCACCGCCGTGGCCGAGCAAAGCCACGTTGCGGATCTGGTCTGTCTTGAACTTCGCCATAGAAGCCTCCCAAAAAGGATCGATAGGAATGAAAAACGGCCACAGCGGACCGGTACCTGCGTGCTACCGAATGCGCCGCCGTGACCGTTGGCTTACGGGTGAGTGCTGCTCATTGACTTGTCAACCGCCGGAAGTGTTGTCGCTTGCCGGCGATTTCAGTGTCGAGGTGAGTGGGAGCACTCCGCCGAAGAGCAGTAGACCGTTTTCGTACCGAATTTTGTCAAACACGCTTGTTCACAATCTGTTCGGCATTGTACTGGAAAGGCAGATACCGGTCAACTGCCAGCAATTCAGCCAGGATTCGCCTCACGTTTGGGGCAACTTACCTTCGGATCATATCAACGATAGCTGGCAAAGACCTCTCTGAGGCCGTCGGCATCGAAGGCAATCACGTCGTATGGGTCTGCTATAACGCCTTCGATCTCCATCCCTGGCGAGCCTACCGGCATATCCGGTACAGCAAGTCCAGCGACATCTGGCCGTTCTGCCAATAGCCGCCGGATATCTTCTGCTGGCACGTGACCTTCGATGATATAGCCATCCACGATGGCTGTGTGGCAGGACTGGAGTTCGTAGGGCACCTTGTACTGTGCTTTGATCGGTCCAAGATCCTCCCGATCGATGGCCTCGACGGTGAACCCGGACTCTTTCAGGTGCTCGATCCAGGCGCCACAGCAGCCTCAGGTAGGCGACTTGTAGACCGTGATCAATTCTACATCTGGCGTAACCAGCGCTCCGGCAGGTGCGTGGATAACGGGGCCGCCGCTGCATGCTGCCAGCAGTGCAACTACACCGAGCAGAACCACTGAAAATATTCTTTGCATACTCGCTCCTTTTCGCTTATTAGCGAGCGTCAATTCGGAATTATAAATATTCTACCATTACTGAGGCGGGAAGTGTAGCCTAATTTTCGTGCTATTGTGGTAAAATTGCGGCATTTTGTGAATCATCCCAGCGCCACGACGATAAGGAGTAGCATGACCCACGAGCCATCATACCAGCGTTTTTATTACGGTTGGATTGTCGTTGCTGTGGCTGCGTTGACGTTGCTTGTCTCAGCTGGGGTGCGTTCGGCGCCGGGCGTCTTCCTCGTTCCGTTGCAGGAAGACATGCAGTGGAGCGTCGGTGTGATCTCTTTTGCTGTCTCGATCGGTCTACTTGTGCTGGGACTGACAGCGCCGGTGAGCGGCTGGCTCATCGATCGCTACGGACCGCGCGTGCTGGCGATCATCGCCCTGGTGCTGATTTCGATCAGCATGGCTGCGAGTGCCTTTATCCAACAACCGTGGCAGCTGGCACTCCTGTGGGGTGGAATCAGTGGTGTTGGCACGGGGATCATCTCTGGTGTGCTGGGTGCAACTGTAGCCATGCGCTGGTTTGTGGCGCGCCGCGGCCTTGTCATCGGCATATTCGGTGCATCTACCTCGGCAGGGCAACTGATCTTCGTGCCGGCGCTCATGCTGGCGGCGACGACGCTGGGCTGGCGTGCCAGCTCGCTTGTGCTCTCTCTGGTCACCATGGCTGCTGTACTGCCCGTCCTGCTTTTCCTGCGCAACGATCCTGCTGACGTCGGCCAGGTTCCGCTGGGTGCCACGCCTGCTACAACCGTGCCGCGTGCCCGGTCCGAGCAGGGTGTCATGCGCCGTGCCGTGCGTTCCCTTGAGTTTTGGCTTCTGGCCGGCACCTTTTTCATCTGTGGTGCGACATCGAGTGGTCTTGTCGGCACGCATCTTATCCCGTTCGCTCACGACCATGGCATCGCCCAAACAACCGCTGCTGGGATGCTTGCGCTCATGGGAGCCATGAACTTTGTCGGTACCTTGGGATCGGGATGGCTGACCGATCGCTATGATCCGCGCAAACTGCTGGCCGTCTACTATGGTTTTCGCGGCATATCGTTGTTGTTCCTGCCCTTCGTCACCGAGCCTGTGGGACTTGCTGCGTTTGCCGTGCTCTTCGGGTTGGACTACATTGCCACCGTGCCACCGACTACGGCGCTCGTCGCTGACAACTTTGGCCGGCGCAACGTGGGTACCGTCTATGGCTGGGTCTTCTGCAGTCATCAGGTCGGCGCGGCTTGCGCTGCGTGGATGGGCGGGCTGGCGCGCGATAGTTTTGGCGACTATGGACTGGCGTTCTTTGTGGCCGGCACGCTGGCCGTGGCTGGTGCACTGCTGGCATTGCGTATTAACCGCACGCCGGTGCTGGCTGCAGCGTCTAGCCATCCGTGAATCTGCTTCTTGTTGTTGCGATCCTCTCTCTGGCAGCGTTTGTCCGTTCGCTGGCCGGATTTGGTGATGCGCTAATTGCCATGCCGCTGCTCACTGCGGTGGTAGGACTCTCACTGGCAACGCCGGTAGTGGGCATTGCCAGCGTCATTATCAGCGTGGCGGTGCTGGTGACGAGCTGGCGTAGCCTGGACCTGGCGACGAGTTGGCGGCTACTGCTTGCCTCTGCTGCTGGTATTCCCTTTGGCCTGTTGCTGCTGGCGCGTGTCGACGAGTGGGTCATGCGCGTGTTGCTGGGGATCGTGCTGATGGGGTATGGTCTCTTTTATCTGCTGCGGCCGGGGCTACCTGCGCTGCGCCGTGAAGGATGGGCCTTTCCATTCGGCTTCGTTGCCGGCATCCTGGGCAGCGCCTACAATACCAGCGGTCCGCCGGTCATCATTTATGGCACTATGCGGCACTGGCCACCCGACACATTCCGTGCTACATTACAGGGGTTCTTTTTGGTCAATAGTCTGATGATTGTGGCGAGTCACGGCCTGGCCGGTCTATGGACGCCCAGGGTATGGGAAGCGATATTGTGGTCGCTGCCTGCCCTGCTCCTGGGCATCGTCGCGGGCAGCGCTGTGCAGCAGCGCATTCCGGCGGCAAGCTTTGGACGGCTCGTCTACGCGTTGCTCGTAGGGATTGGTCTCATCTTTTTGTTGCCCATCTGAATCAGGCCGCGCTGGGTCTGGGCGTGCCCTTGCCCAGCTTCCTGCACAGATCGCCGAGCTGGCGCTGCTCCTCCGGCGTGAGGGTCGCCATCTCTTGGGTCACGGCTCGGACATGGGCAGGGAAGATGCCAGCGATCAGCTCTCGCCCTTCGTCGGTCAGCTCGACCATGACTACGCGGCGATCGTTCGGGTCGCGACGCCGGTGTACGAGATTGCGCTTTTCCAGGTTGTCGATCACCAGGGTCGTGTTCCCGCCGCTCTTGAGCAACTTGCCGCAGATATCGGTCTGCGACATGGCGCCCAGGTGATAGAGTGCTTCGAGTGTACCGAACTGGCTCACCGTGAGACCGGGGTGGGTGTTTTGGTGGGCAAGGCGCGTCAGCAGACTGTTGGTGCCGCGTGTCAGCTTGATGAGGGTATCAAGGGCTAGGATTTCTTCCGGTTCTCCTGCAAAATGGGTTGGCATGACAATGCTATCCTGCAATGCTGACCTGCTGACGATCGAAGTCCAGCAAACCGAGCCACTTGTCAACAAAGCGACCCACATGGGCGTAGGTCAGATGTGGCGACGCCAAACAAAGCGGTTTTCACTGACTTCTTTTTTTGGGTATGATGGCACTCACCAGTGTTTCTACCTTACCGGAAATACCCGCGACTGTCAATTCATACAAGTTTGAAGCGATAAGGTTCTGGCAGTGTGTTTGCCGCACTGCTCGCTCCACGCAATGATACTGGCTCCTTGCTTCACGGCCACGCTGCGCTGACGGCGATCCGAACCAGGCCGAGGCGGCTTCCACGGCGCGCCATGCCGCAATCCAGGCCGCCCTCGATCTGGCAGATGGCAAACCAAAGCGGCTATGCCCCGGCCTACTCCTGGCTAGTTGGCGGATTGGCGGGCACACTCGACAAACTATAATGGAAGCAGGGGCGGGAGGAGAGCACGAGCCACCTGAACCCGGCCCTGTATCGTTCAGTACACCAACTGCCACCTTTCAGGTCGCCACATGTCGATGGAGACAGGTCATGACCAAACCCAAGCGTCACTCGCACAGCCGTACCCTCTGCGACAAGACATTGCATCCCGAGAGCCTGATGATGGGCTATGGCTATCGTCCAGAATTATCTGAGGGATCGATCAAGCCGCCCCTTTTTCTCACCTCGACCTTTGTATTTGAAACGGCAGAAGCCGGCAAGGCTTTTTTTGAGCTTGCCTACGGTCTGCGCAAGGGCGAACCTGACGAGGAGATGGGGCTGATCTACAGTCGGCTCAACAACCCCAACCTTGAGATTTTGGAGGATCGGCTCACGATTTGGGACGGGGCGGAGGCCGCAGCTGTCTTTGAGAGCGGGATGGCTGCCATCAGCACGACGCTGCTCAGTCTGCTCGAGCCCGGCGACGTGTTGCTCTTCAGTGAGCCCGTCTATGGCGGCACCGATTTTCTGCTCAAACGCATCCTGCCGCGTTATGGGATTCGCTCCGTGGGCGTGCTCGCCAATGGCGGCGCCGCAGCGTTCGATGCTGTGTTAGCTGACCATGCCATCCGCGACCATCTGGCTGCAATCTATGTAGAGACACCGGCCAATCCCACCAACGCGCTGGTCGACATTGCTGTCTGTGCTGATCTGGCGCAGCGCTGGTCTCGACCCAATCGGCGCGTGTTGCTTGTCGTCGACAACACGTTTCTTGGCCCACTGTGGCAGCATCCGTTACGCCATGGCGCAGACATCGTCCTCTACTCGGCCACGAAGTACATCGGTGGCCACAGTGACCTCATCGCCGGCGTGGCGCTGGGCAGCCATGCGCTCATCGAACCGATCAAGGCCTTCCGAACCATTCTCGGCACCATGGCGAGCCCCATGACGGGCTGGATGTTACTGCGCAGTCTGGAGACGCTCAAGCTGCGCATGACCTCACAGATGAAGAACGCCCGCTATGTGGCTGACTTTCTGGCCGATCATCCCAAGGTCGAGCGTGTCTACTACCTTGGCCATCTGCCGCCCGACTCGCCGGAACATGCGCTCTACCGGCGGCAATGCCTGGCGCCGGGCAGCATCATCAGCTTTGAGTTGGTGGGTGGCGAAGCCGAAGCATTCCGCTTTCTCAACAATCTGCAGCTTTTTCATCTGGCGGTTAGCCTAGGCGGCACCGAGTCGTTGGCCGAACACCCAGCCAGTATGACCCACGCCGACGTTGACCCCGAGGAGCGCATTGAAATGGGCATTACCGAGAAGATGGTGCGCCTCTCTATCGGGGTCGAACATCCGGAGGATCTGATTGCAGATCTGGCGCAGGCGTTGGAGGCGGTGTGAAGCCAGCAAGACGAGGGATTGGATGTAGAAACCAGGATTTTCGGGAACTGCCGCTGCCAAGAGGGCAAACTTGCAAAATCCTGGCTTCTATCGACTTTTCCTTTAGACTGCAAACATCTGGTCTCGCTCCGGACCCACTGACACGTAGTCAATCTTGATAGCCGCCAGCTCGCTGATGCGGTGCAGATAGGCGCGTGCTTCCTTGGGCAGGTCGTCCCAGTGGCGGCAGTCGGCAGTGGAGGTGTTCCAGCCGTCCCACACCTCGTAGACGGGGGTCACGTGCATGAGCACCGGCGTGTCGGGCATGGAATTGGTGACGATGGTGCCGTCGGGCAACTTGTACCCTGTGCAGATCTTGAGAAGGTCGAAGTGGTCGAGCACATCAAGCTTAGTGATAGCCAGTCCCGTCATGCCATTGAGCCACGCCGCGTAGCCGATGGCTACGCCGTCGAACCAGCCGCAGCGCCGTGGCCGACCTGTGGTTGCACCGAACTCGCCGCCGATCTCGCGCAGCTTCTCGCCGTCGGCGTCGTGTAGTTCAGCTGGGAAGGGACCGTCGCCTACTGCAGTGCTGTATGCCTTGACCACACCAATGACCTTGTCGATGGCGCGTGCCGGCAGCCCTGCTCCCGATGGAGCATAGGCAGCGGTTGGGTTGCTGCTCGTCACGTAGGGATAAATTCCCCAGTCCAGATCGCGCATGACGCCGAGCTGTCCCTCCAGCAAGATGTGTTTCTGCTGCTCCACAGCACGGCGGGTCATCGGCATGGTATCGATGATGCGGTCGCCCAGCTTTGTGCGATACTCCATGCATAGCCTGTAGAGGTTCTCGCCCTGCACTGGCTCTCCGCCCAGAATCTCGATTTTGCGGTTGATGGTGCGCAGAGCGTTGTCCAGCCGTGTCTCCAGCCATCCTGGTTGCAGGAGATCGCCCATGCGCAGCCCGGCGCGCGCTGATTTGTCGGCATAAGCTGGGCCGATACCTCGTTTGGTCGTGCCGATGGTATCCTTGCCTCGTGCCGCCTCTTCCAACACATCCAACTCGCGGTGGTAGGGCATGAGCATCTGGGCGCGCGTGCTGATCCACAGGTTCTCCAGGTCGATATTTGCTGCACGCAACTCGTCCATCTCTTTGAGCAGCGAC
Source organism: uncultured Chloroflexota bacterium (assembly GCA_903879975.1). Lineage (GTDB taxonomy): Bacteria > Chloroflexota > Anaerolineae > Caldilineales > Caldilineaceae > Caldilinea. The sequence goes on from CAIRNL010000116.1 coordinate 20,747, forward strand.
TGCGGGTTGACCACGCAGCCCGAGCCGATGATGTTCTGGGTGCGCGGGTTGAAGATGCCGCTAGGAATGAGGTGTAGGGCGTGCTTGCCGAACTCGTTGATGACAGTGTGGCCGGCATTGTCGCCGCCCTGAAAGCGAATGACGACATCTGCCTCTTGGGCCAGGTAGTCGATGATACGTCCCTTGCCTTCGTCGCCCCACTGGGCGCCCACGACTGCGGTAACGGTCATGGTGGTTCCCCTTTGATCAATTGAATGGCTTCAGAATGATGGCTTCCGGAAATTGAATTACTTCGCCGACTCGCCGCCGTCGACAGTGAGCACGGCGCCGGTGATGAAAGTTGCGTCGTCGGAACAGAGAAAGGCGGCTGCGCGCGCAACATCCTGCGGCGTACCCAGCCGGCCCAGCGGAATGAGCGGCAACTGTGTCTCGAAAAAGTCAGCCGGCATGGCATCAAAGGCTTCGGTATGAATCAGTCCAGGCCGGATGACGTTAGAGCGAATGCCGTAGGGCGCCAATTCAATGGCTAGGCGCCGGCTGAAGGACTCCAGCGCAGCCTTGCTCGTGGCATAGGCGATGTCGTCGAACTCGCCTACCATGGCGCCGATACTGCTGATGTGCAGCAGGTTGCCGCGTGTGATGGCGAGGTGGGGGATGGCGCTTTTGGCCAGCACAAAAGCCGCATCGAGATTGATAGAAAGGACTTGGCGCCACTGGGCGAGCACCATTTCGTCCAGGTCGACCCCTGCTGAGACGGCTGCGTTGTTGATCAGCACGTCCAGGCGGCCAAAGTGTTGCATCACCTGGCGCACAATGTTTTCGGCGTCGACGCTCACGTCGGCGCGCACAGGTAGCACGGTGAAGCCCAGCTCGCGCAACTGGTCGGCATGGCGCTGTACGATATGGCCGCGTCGGCCGACGATGGCAATCTGTGCCCCTTCGGCCGCCAGGTGCGCAGCAATCGCTGCACCGATGCCTGTACCGCCGCCTGTGACGATTACCACTTTGCCCGCAAACCGCGGTTTCATTTCGGGTGCCAACTGCGACTCCCCTTTTTTGCATTGCGCCAGTTGTAGCAACGTGCCAGGGACGGGCTTGTGGCGATTTGGGGGGATAGATTTTCAGCAAGCCTGTCCTGGCGCTTCCAGTTCGAGATCAACTGCGCCCGATAGACAACTGGTAATTCGGCGCTTCCTTAGTGATGATGATGCTATGCGGGTGGCTCTCTTGGAAACTGGCGCGGCTGATGCGCTGGAAGCGCGCCTTCTGCCACATTTCCGGCAGATTCGCTGCGCCGACGTATCCCATGCCGCTGCGTAAGCCGCCCATCAACTGGAAGACGAAATCTTTCAGCAACCCCTTGTAAGGCACCTGTCCCTCAATACCTTCCGGTACGCTCTTGCCACTGATGTCTGGGCTGGCCGACTCCCCCTGTGCCGTCTGGTAGCGATCGTGGGCACGGCCTTTCATCGCGCTGAGGCTGCCCATGCCGCGATACTCCTTGAACGAGCGCCCCTCGCGGATGACCACCTCGCCCGGTGATTCTTGCAGGCCGGCAAGCAGGCTGCCCAGCATAACTGCCGACGCGCCGGCAGCCAGCGCCTTGGTGATGTCGCCGCTGTAGCGGATACCCCCGTCAGCCACGATGGAGACACCATATTCGTGCCCTGCTGCTGCGCAGATGAGTACCGCCGTCAACTGGGGCATGCCTGCGCCGGCCACCACACGCGTCGTACAGATGGAGCCGGCACCTACGCCCACCTTGACCACCGATGCGCCGGCTTGAGCTAGATCGCGCACGCCCTCTGCTGTGACGACGTTGCCCGCCAGGATCGGGATGTCAGGAAAGCGGCTGCGCAGCGCGCAGATAGTTTCGACGACACCCCTGCTGTGGCCATGCGCCGTGTCGATGGCGATGGCATCGGCGCCGGCGCCGATGACCGCTTCTGCGCGGCGCAAGCCCGCTTCGCCCACGCCCACTGCGGCGGCCACCAGCAGCCGGCCGCGGTCGTCCTTGGCTGAATTCGGGTAGTCTTGTTTTTTGAGGATATCCTTGTAGGTGATCAGCCCGCGCAGATGGCCTGTGTCGTCGATGAGCGGCAGCTTTTCAATGCGGTACCGGTGCAGGATTTCCTTTGCCTCAAGCAGTGTTGTGCCCAAGGGTGCGGTGACCAACTCTTCGGCTACCATATAGTCACGGATCGGCCGTGCATCGTCAGTGGCGAAGCGCACGTCTCGGTTGGTCAGGATGCCTACCAGCCGCCCGCTGCCGTCAGTGATGGGCACGCCACTGATCTTGTACTTGCCCATGATCGCTTCCGCTTCGGCCAACGTTGCGTCGGGCGGCAAGGTGATCGGGTCGACGATCATGCCACTCTCGCTGCGCTTGACCTTGTCGACCTCAGCAGCCTGATCCTCAATGGAGAGATTGCGGTGAATGACACCCAGCCCGCCCTGCCGTGCCAGAGCAATCGCCAGTTCGCTTTCGGTCACAGTGTCCATAGCCGCACTGAGTACGGGGATGTTGAGATGCAGCCGTGGGTGCAGAGCAATGGAAATGTCTACTTCGTTGGGTAACGTTTCGGTGTAGCCGGGTGTCAACAACACATCGTCAAAGGTCAGTGCCTCGACTTCGAGCCGGGCAAGTGTATCGCTCAGCATATAGACGCCGCTGCGCGAACTGTCCGTCCCGGCAAACTGTGAAATGGTCACAGGATTCTCCCTTGCTCACTCCCTGCCTGTCATAGCTCCATTCTAGCATTATGCTCATGACAGGCCAATCTGGCGACCTCATTCCTCAGTACCGGATTCGCCTGAACAGTCTGGTAGCCACGATTTCCTACGATGTTATAATCGATAGAGTGTATTGATTCACGATCGGTCCATATGTCTTCAGGAGTGGGCGACGAAGACGACGGTGAACAGGCAGAGTGATCGGCTGAGAAATGGACACCATAAAAGCAAAAGAGGAGAAAATACTATGCAGACCCGCAAATTCGGCAAATTCCCCCTGGACGTTTCGGCCATTGGCTTTGGTGCGTGGGCGATTGGCGGCAGTTGGGGGCCGCAGGACGAGCAGGATTCGCTGGATGCGTTGCACCGTGCCATCGACCTGGGCGTCAACTTCATCGACACGGCTGCTGGCTATGGCAACGGCAAGAGCGAGCTCCTCATCGCCCAGGTGCTCAAGCAGCGCAGCGAGCGCGTCTATGTTGCTACGAAGACGCCGCCGCTGCCCGGCAACTGGCCGCCCAGCCCCTACGACATTGCCGAGGAACGCTATCCCGAACGCTACCTGCGCGAGAACGTGGAGGAGCGGCTGCGCAACCTTCAGACTGACTGCATCGATCTGCTGCAACTGCACACCTGGACGCGGGCATGGAACAAGGCGCCGCGTCCCTTCGAGGTGCTGCGCACACTCCAGGCTGAGGGCAAGATCGGCCTGATCGGGGTCTCTACGCCCGAGCACGACCAGAACAGTGTGATCGACCTCATGCGCCAGGGATACGTCGACGCAGTACAGGTCATCTACAATATCTTCGAGCAGGAGCCGGCCGCCGAGCTGCTGCCTGCCGCCGCCGAGACCGGCACCGGCATCCTCGTGCGCGTGGTCTTCGATGAGGGCGTACTGGCCGGCAAGTACACGGCACAGACGACTTTTGCCGAGGGCGATTTTCGCAACAACTACTTTGCCGGCGACCGTCTAGCGCGCGCCACAGCGCGTGTCGACAAGATCAAGGCAGACATTGCGCCCTACGGTCTCACCCTGCCGCAGGTCGCGCTCCAGTTCGCCCTAGCCCACCCTGCCGTGAGCACCGTGATCCCCGGCATCCGCAACGCCTACCAGGCGGAGGCCAACACGGCTGTGGCCGATGCCCCGCCGCTGCCAGCCAAGTTGCTGCAAACGCTGCAAGGCCATGCCTGGCTGCGCAGCTTCTGGTACGCAGGAAAATAGGAGATGGATGGTAGAGGAGCCGCGAAGCGCCTTTGTGAGCTTCGAGTGTTCGTGGTAGTCCTTTTTTCTTAGCTGGCGCGATCTTGCCAATCGACCCAGTCGACGTCAAAGATGCGAACGTAAGTGTTGACCGCCTCGCCGAGGGTAGGGAAGAACATCTCCTCGCCCAGTTGCGAGAAGAGGCCGAAGCGCTTGAGCTTGTCCTTGACCGGGTCCTTCATCTCGGCAAAGCAGAGCTCAATACCGGCCCTGCGTAAAGTTGCATTGAGTTCCATGAGCATATCAGCTGCCGTCACATCGACACTGGTGACGGGTTCGGCTGCCACCACCAGCCAGCGCACTGGTGTCGGAGAGGTAGAGACCGCCTGCAGCGCCTGGTTGTGGAAAAACTCGGCATTGGCGAAGAAGAGCGGCGCATCCCAGCGGAAGAGTACTAGCCCCGGAATGCGCCGCGCGCCGGGATAGCGCGTGATATCGTGGTAGCCCTTGACGCCGTCGGCGCGGCCCAGCACTGCCGAATGCGGGCGCCAGCCGTCCCACAGGAACTCGATGACGGCGATGACGATGGCCAGGCCGATGCCTGGTATCGCTCCGAGCAAGGCCACGCCGGCAAAGCAGGCTATGGATAGCCAGAACTCCCAGCGCTGGATGTGATAGATACGTTGCAAGTCTTTTGCCTCAAAGAGGCCGATCGCCGAGGCGATCACGACCGCAGCCAACGCTGTATCGGGCAGATTGCGCAGCAAGTTCGGCGCAGCGACGAGCAGCAGGGCAATCGCGATGGCGCCGATGATCCCGGTCAACTGCGTACGCGAGCCGGCTGCCTCTGCCACCGGCGTGCGCGACGAACTGCTGCTGATGGGAAAGCCTTGGAAGAAGCCTGCAACCAGGTTGGAGAGGCCCAGCGCCAGCATCTCCCGGCTTGGATTGACCACGGTCGCTGTGCGTACGGCGTAGGTGCGCGAGAGGACGCTTGTGTCGGCAAAGGCCACCAGCGCTACGGCCACTGACCCGAAAAGCACCGGCGCTACATCGTCTGGCATGATCAGCGGAAACGACGGCCTTGGCAGACCCTGTGGCAGCGGTCCCAGCACGGAGATTCCGGCACCGTCGGAAAGATCGAGCAGCCCGACGAACAGCGTGGCGCCGACGACGGCGATGAGAATGCCCGGCACGCGCTTCCATCGTCTGAGCAGCATAATTGTCGCCAGCGTCCCACTGCCGACGAGCAGCGTAGGCCAGTGCGTGGCGCCCTCGGCGAGTGCGGCAAGAAATGCCATGAACCCGCCAACGACCCCTTGGCCACCCACTGAAAAGCCGAAGAGCTTGGGCAACTGGCTCACCAGCACCGTCAGTGCGATGCCATTCATGTAGCCGTAGCGGATGGGTTTGGAGAGCAGGTCGGTGATGAAGCCCAGGCGCGCCAGTCCCGCCAGCACGCACAGCAACCCGGCAATGAGCGCCATCGTGCTGCCCAGAGCAATGGCACGCTCCCCGCTGCCGGCGGCCAGCGGCACGACCACGGCGGCAATCAGCGGGGCCAGCGCCGAGTCCGGCCCCAGCACCAGGATGCGGCTCGGACCAAAGAGTGCATAGGCCAGAAGCGGAATGATTGTGGCGTAGAGACCGTAGATGCCAGGGATACCCGACGCCTGCGCATAGGCGATCCCTACGGGCACCAGCATTGTTGTCAGCACCAGGCCGGCGACCAGGTCGGAGTGCAGCCAGCCCGGCTGGTAGTGTACCAGCATATTGAGTCCTGGCAGCCACCCGCGCCAACCAGCGGCAGATGGCTCCAATGCCGGGACGCGTCCTGGTCTTCCAGGCGATTCCGGTAAGTTTGACTCACTCATTCAATCGTCCTGGTCGCAGTTGCCCCTGTACGCCAGTGGGCCGTAGATGTGTGGTAATTGTAAGTAACGACTTCAGCCGTAGAAATCGAAGATGGAGGGACTTCTGTCGCTCCTACGGTTACGGCAGGCTACTGGCAGACATGCGCCAGGTCAGGGTAGTGTGTTCCCGGCGGCCCGGTAGATTTCGTACCACTCCTG
>CAIRNL010000117.1 GCA_903879975.1 uncultured Chloroflexota bacterium
GGCGCAACCCGGCCAGCCGCTGGCGGTGGCAGGACAGGATGGCTCCGGGCAGTGGCTGCAGCTGGCCGGCGGTTCTTGGATCGCAGCGGCAGCTGTCGACCATGCGCCGGCCGGGCTGCCGGTGAACGCACAGCCGACGCCCACCCCGGCTCCTGCCGACCCTGTGGCCAATACCACGGCGACTGTACATGAAGGGCCAAGCCCGGACAGCGCCGTCGTCATCACGGTGCAGCCAGGCCAGCTGCTGGTGGTGATAGGACAGGATGGCTCCGGGCAGTGGCTGCAGCTGGCCAGCGGTTCTTGGATCGCGGCGGCAGCCGTCGACAATGTGCCAGCCGGGCTGCCGGTGACCGCACAGCAGCCAGTCGCGCAGGCACCACCGGCCTTTTCCCGCTCGCTTGGGCTGACCCGCTCCGAATGGGAACAGGTTCACGGTGCACCTATTGACAACTTGGGCACCATCTATCAATACGGCGCTGAGGGAGGAATCCGAAAGGATGTCATCTTCTCAAACGACTTTGTGATAATCCTGTACTGGCAGATTGATTCGCCCGTCAGCGCCGTCGACGCGCTGTCTGCCACCGACCTGTACAAACCGTCCGACGCGCAGTATGTTCGCAGCTATTCGCCCGAAGGACGACCGGAGACGACAGTGCAGGTGTACACCAGCGCCATGCTGGCCGAGCGCCTTGGGACTGACCCACAATTCTGGATCGGGGGCGAGCCTGGCACATTCATCGTTCAGTACAATGAATACGTCGATCACCATCAGCTTCCGGTGGGCGTCAGCCAGGTGATCTTGAGTACGGGGAACAATCCTTGAGGGAGCCATCGACTTCGACTGACAAAGCAGAATGAGGACGTTTCCAACTGTTTGACGCCTCCCACTGCAGTGCGTCTGGCACACATCGTCTGTGACCCAGCTCGCAGCGACGGCGTGGAAGAAAGATAGGGACGGATCGGGGTGCGAGTGAGAGGGGCACAGATGAAGACGCACAGACGCGAAGGAAGAAGGGGAGGGACGCACGCCAAGAGCGATGTACAGCCTGTTACCCTTGAGTCAACTCAGTAACTGAAAGGAGCGTGCTATGTTGTTTTGGTTCCTGATTATCATTTCTGCGGGCGCACTCATCGTCGGTACGTTCATGCTGACGCAGGTGACTGCGGGTGTCGGTGCCGTGGGCATTGCTTGCTACCTGGCCATCCTGGCGCGCATTGTACAGTCAAGAAGATCATGACTGAAAAATCTATGTCCCATGGTTGTCTCTGGTGGGCAGGACTGATCGGTCTGTCTGTGGCTTTTGCGATCGTGGTACTGACGATCCTGGCGACTCTGCTTCTCCCTTCTGGAACATCAACCAACACCTTCTCTCGCTCTGCTCCGACGGCGCTTCAGCCGGATGCGGCGAGTGGAACAGGGCAGCCAGCTTCGTCTTTCACCGACTCGGCCACCGTGGAGGCCATGTACGAAACCATCTGCAAAACCGATCCCAGCTGGACAGAGATTCAGACGGAGCAATATCTGGCTGGATTTGCCGGCCGCCAGATTTCCGGCTGGAACGGCTGGGTCTATGAGGTGAGCGAATCCTCCGGGCAGTACGAACTGCTCATCGCCATGGAACCGCCCGGAGGCATGTTCTGGTCGCACAACGTCCAAATCACAGGAATTCCAGCTGATATGGCGATTGCGCTGCAAAAGGAACAGCCGATCCA
>CAIRNL010000118.1 GCA_903879975.1 uncultured Chloroflexota bacterium
CAGTTCCCCTTCCCGGTGACGGATCAGAAGATCATCGCTGCACTGCGCCTATACGCATAGCCAAGGTATCGCTACGATCGCCAGGTCGATGAAGAGTAACATGCCCGCCTGCTGTTGTACTGGAAGGATAGCGGGACATTCAGGCGCGATGGGCACCGCTGCTGCAGTGGTGGGATTTAGCAAGTGGGATTTTCGGGCACCGCTGCTGTCGAGAGGGCGAACTTGCAAAGTCCTGGTTTCTGTCGGCCTTCACGCTAGGCTGCAGTCTTGAATTCTCGGTTCAACGCAGTGGGCTGACCCTGGGCAGTGAACAACCGGGGCGGCACGTGCTTGGTGAAAACATCAGCCATCACGACGCAACGGGCAATATCCTCGCGGCTCGGAATCTCGAACATGACGTCGAGCAGCGCGTCTTCCACGATACTGCGCAGGCCACGAGCGCCCGTGTTGCGCAGGAACGCTTCGGTGGCGACTGCATCCAGCGCCGCCTCCTCAAATTCCAGTTGAACGTTGTCCATGGCAAAGAGTCGTTGAAATTGACGAATGATGCTATTGCGCGGAACCGTCAGGATCTGCACCAGCGTACGGCGGTCGAGCGACTCCAGACTCACATTGACCGGCAGGCGGCCGACAAATTCAGGGATCAGGCCGTAGGAGAGCAGGTCGTCCGGCTGCACCTGACCCAAGAGCATGCTTTCGTTGCGGCTCTCTTGCTCCATGCGGCGCAACTTGATCTCGCGCCGACGTTCGGCTGGATCATTGGGCAGGGGCAGTTCGGCCAGTTCGTTGTCGCTGGCCGGCACAGGATTCGCCGCTGCAAGGTCTTCCTCTGCCACAAAGCCCATGGCGCCACGGCGATGGATACGCCGGCGTACAACCTCGTCCAAGCGCGCAAATGCACCCCCGCAGATGAAGAGCACATTGCGCGTATCGAGTTGAATGAACTCCTGTTGTGGGTGCTTGCGTCCCGATCCAGGCGGCACATTGACGATGCTGCCCTCAATGATTTTGAGCAGCGCCTGCTGGACCCCTTCGCCACTCACATCGCGCGTGATGCTGGGGTTGTCACCGCTCTTGCGCGCAATTTTGTCGATCTCGTCGATATAGACGATGCCGTAGGCTGCGCGCGCAGTGTCCCAATTGGCATTTTGTAGCAAGCCAACCAGGATTGTCTCCACATCTTCGCCGACATAGCCTGCCTCCGTGAGCGACGTCGCGTCGGCAATCGTGAAGGGCACATCGAGCATCCTGGCCAGTGTCTGTGCCAGCAGCGTCTTGCCGCTGCCCGTCGGCCCGATGAGCAGGACATTGCTCTTGGTCAGTTCGACGTCGCCGTCCTCAGCCGGCACATGGCCGCCACTGCCGTGCTCCCCACTTCCGCTGCCAAAGACGCGCTTGTAGTGGTTATAGACAGCCACCGATAGCACGCGCTTGGCCCGCTCCTGGCCAATCACATATTGATCCAGATGTTTCACAATAGCGCGCGGGCTGGGGATCGTACGCGGTGTGTGCTCGGCCGAGGCAACCGCTGGGCGAACTCCGCCAGTAATCACCCCTTCTTCGGCAAGAATCTCGGCGCCCAACAAGATACAGGCGTCACAAATATAGACGTTGGCTTCGCCTTCGATCAAGCGCTTGACCTCAGCGCGATCCTTGCCGCAAAATGCGCAACGTGGCGCAGAAAACTCGTTCATGATCTTTGCAAGGCTCAAAGACAAAAGAGGGACGGTGTTGCCGTCCCCTCTTTACGACCGTCAGTTATTGCCGTTGTCGGCCAAGGCAGGCATTTCGCTGGCAATACTGATCTGCCCGTCCTTGTTGATAACAACGACGTCATCCGTGTTGCCGAGCACCTGATCGACGAGGCCATAGCTCTTGGCCTCGATGGCATTCATGTACTTGTCGCGGATGAACATTTCCTCGATTTCTCTCCAGCCATGGCCGGTGTGTTTGCCAACTAGGTGGAAGAGTTGCGTCTGCACGCGCTCCTGCTCGCGGAAAGCGATCCGGACATCCTCTGTGTAACCTTGGGCGCCGCTGCTGGCCGGGTGCATGTGGATGGTCGCGTGGGGCAGCGCATACCGTTTACCCTTGGCGCCGGATGCGAGCAGCACCGTGCCCATGCTGGCTGTCACGCCTACTGCGTAGGTGGCGACCGGCGCCGAGATCATCTGCATCGTGTCGTAGATCGCCAGTCCCGCGTAAATGCTGCCGCCTGGACTGTTGATGTACATGTTGATGGGCTGATTGGGATCGTCGCCGTTCAGATAGAGCAACTGTGCCACGATCAGGTTGGCAACCTGGTCGTTTATGGGTGTGCCCAGAAAAACGATGCGTTCCTTGAGCAACAGGCTGTAAATGTCGTAGGCTCGTTCGCCGCGGCTCGAGCTATCGATTACCATCGGAATCACGTTCGTCGGACTTATCATATATCATTCTCCTGCGTCATACTTGCGACTACACGAGCTCGCCTTGCCGGCCCGGGTGAAGTCTGAGAGAGTTAGCGGACGTGGATGTATTGTCAGAACAATACGCCCAGCATGCTACCGGCAATGTAATCGCTCTCCGATCGCGCATTTGCGTTCCATTAGAACAATTGGGCACCTCGAAGCGCAGCACAGGCTACGATTCGGTATCTGCCTCTGCGCTCTCGCCTGCAGTCGTCTCAGCATCTGCTGTTTTCGTGGCATCTGCGCCAGCCGAATCCTTGGCCTTGGCGGCTGGCACTTCCTCGCCGCGCGCAGCAGCCTGGAGCAGGTTGACTGCCTTCTCCGTCAGTAACTGGCTCAGAATCATGTTGCGGCCCGCACCCTGGCGCAACAGGTCGGCTAACGCTGCACCCGACTCGCTGATGGCGCCCTCTTCGTCGACGCCCACAATCTGCTTGATGCGTTCTTCGATCTCGGCGTCGTCGATCGTGAACTCTTCTTGTTTGATGACCTCCGACAGGACGAGGTTGCGCAGCGCAATCTTGGTGGCTTCGGGCCGCAGTTGTTCCCGATACTGCTCTTCGTCCTGATTGGTGCGGCGCAGGAAATCGGCTAGACCATCTATGCCGATCTGGCGTATGCGCTGATCCAGGTCCCGCATCATGCCGGTGATCTGGTCCTCGATCACGACGGGCGGGAAATCAATCTCGCTTGCCTCGACTAGTGTATCGAGCACCTTGTTGGTGTACTGGCTCTTGGCGCGGCTACGTTCGCCGTCTTCGATACTTGCATGGATCGACTGCTTCAGCTCCTCGAGCGTCTCGTAATCAGGGCCGACCAGCCTGGCGAAGTCGTCGTTCAGTTCGGGCTTCTCATACGCCTGAACGCTTTTGACCGTGACGTTGAAAGTGGCTTCCTTGCCGGCATAGATACTCTGGCTGTCAGCCGGCCAGCCAAGGACAAACTCCTTCGTCTCCCCAGCCGTCATGCCAAGCAGCTCGCGGTCGAAGCCAGCCGGCTCCATCGGGTTCTCCTCGTCAAGCGTAATGTCCCAGTCCATTTCGTCGAGTACGATAGTTTCCTCAACGCCGTCAGCGCCGGGAATGACACTTTTCACGTCGACAGTCAGGAGATCGCCAAAGTGGGCTGGGCGCTCCACATTCTGCCAGTCTGCAAATTCGTCTTGATATTGTTCGAGCCGCTGCTCAACCTGCGCCTCATCGATTTGAGGTGCATCCTCTTCGACACGCATGGCGCGATAGTCGGCCAATTTAATCTCTGGTTCCAACGGCACGAGGAGTTTGTAAGTGAGTGGCTCAAGCTGGATGTCTTCCAGGCTGGACTGCGCATACGGCTCGATTTTTTCCTGCGTGATTACCTCGCGGAAAATCACCTGGCCGAAGTCATCGATAAACTCGCCATAGAGATTGGCCAACCCAAACTGCTGTACGATAATGTGGTAGGGTGCCTTGCCCTTACGAAAACCGGGGATCTTGTACTGGTTGGCAACCTTGGCCGCAGCCTTGCGCAGTTCCTTTTCGACCCGCTCCTGGCCGACCTCGATCGTGACCGCCAATTGGCGATTTTCGCGTGGTTCAGTAGTAACAGTAAATGACATAGGTTCCTCGTTTTGCCGCCGTCCAATATGCCGTATTTCAGTAATCTACCGGCTAAATAACCGGCAGACGCTGGTTCAGTAACTGCATCATAATAGCACAGTGCCCACTCAAGACCAAAGCAGGTCGGATGCCATTCGCATCACAAAAAGGCTGGCTGGGGACTAGCGTCTGAGTTGCTCTGGCCGAATCGCAGCATGGCTGAGCATTCCGATCATACCGTCGTGGCGAAAAACGACGCGTGCGCGTTGCGCCGGATTCTGACGCCGATCGAGCCGCCGCCACAGGGGGGCCAGCAGCTCTTGCTCGCCAAAGCCACGGCGTGCCAATGCAGCCTCTGCCAACGCCAGGACCCTCGCCAACAGGTCGGAACCTGGCTGCGGCGCGTCCAGCCCGAAGCGAATTGCCTGTTGGTGGTAGGTCTGCATCGCCGTCCAGTAGCTGTCACCCAGTTCCGTACGGATCAGCATGCAGATTTCAGGCATCGCTTCGATGAGACCCAGGTTGAGTGCTGAAACTGCCATCGTTTCACTCCACGGCTGCTGGCAGGCCGGGCGGATTTCCAGCGTGCCGTAGGCGGCGCGCAGCCGCGCACTGTTCCACACATAGTGCTCGTGGTAGAGGAAGGCCGGATAGTCGGCGCCGTGCTCGGCCAGATAGCGCGTGAAGGGCTGCGAAGAGGGCACGATCTGACCGCCGGCGTCGACGATCAGGTAGGTGGATTGAGAGATCGACTCGACGAAATCTGCCAGACTCGCCATGGGCCGCGCCAACATGCCGTGGCGATGCTCGTTGGCACGGATTGCCGCCATGACTCCCTCGCGCGCGCTGCAATAGCGGCTTTCTTTGCCTGCATAGATGGGAGAGTTGCCACACAGCGCGATGATGATGGGCGTTACCAGGCTGCCGTAATTGAGCATCTCCACCATCTCGTCGCGGCCAATCGCCACGTGCAACTGGTCGGAGGCGGTCACCGTGTACCATAGCCAGGGATCGCCCATGGCGCGGTAGAGGCTAAGATAGCGCTGCTTGGGCGACATGATGCGGAGGCTGGGCGGGCTGACCGGCTGGATGCCGTAGCCGAGCACGCGCCAGCTTGCTCGCGCTGCTGCACTGACCAGGCGCGCCATTGCCTCGTCCATCAACTCGTGAATCTCGAACAGTGTGCGGCAAGGACGGGTACTGATCTCGACGGTGCCGAGGCCCACTTCCAGCGCGTAGGAATAGTCGGGACCCTTCAGGCCGACGATGAAGTTGCGTTGTTCGTTCGCGCCGGCGCCATACTCGGGCTCCAGCGTGCCGTCGACCAGCAGGCTCTGCCAAAGACGCCGCGCGTCGATCGCCTGTCCTGTTGTCGAGACAATGGGAAACTCCGCTTCACGGCCGACAGTGCGCACGGCTGGGCGCTGCACCGGAAAGCCGGCCGCAAAGCGCTCCGCCAATTCTGCAAAGATCGGCGCCAGGGCGATGTCGGTGGCCGGTGGGGCATTCACGCGAGTCCTCTGTCTCCAGACCTAGCCACTATCGCATGCGCTGCACGAGATAAGGCAGTTTACGAAAATCCGAGCAGATCGCAGTCGCCCGGCTCTGCTCGCTGCCGCGATCGATGATGCCGGTGAACAAGATTGCGCGCATGCCAATGGCCAGCGGTCCGGCTATATCATTGCTCTCTCGATCGCCAATGTGCGCAATCATCGACGGTGGTAGGCCGATCTCCAGCGACGCACGGCGGAAGATACGCGGCGAGGGCTTCGATTCGCCGATCTCGTCGGAAAAAAGGAAATGCTTGAAATACTGGAGCAGATTCTGCTGGTACAGTAGATGGCGAATGCCGCGGCCGGTGGTATGGATCGTGTCGGAGATAATGGCAAGCGTATAGCGTTGGGATAGCTCCGACAGCGTCGTGTGGACATGCGGTGCAAAGATAGGCGGGATGCGCACTTCCATCGTCTCGATCGCGCGCGCAAGCTCGTTCACTTCTCGCACCAGCGCAGCATACTTGCCGGGTGCAGGCGACAATCCAAGGTTGTCATATGCATAGTTCAGGCGCAGGTAGACGCTGGGTGTGTGGTGATTGTGGTGCCAGTCATGGCGAAAGCGAGTATTGGCTGCGCGGTAAGCCTCCACGGCCCGTTCCGGCGAAATTTCAGGGTGGTAGCGTATGATGTGTTCGACAAACAACTCAATGCGTGCGTCGGGCTTAGATGACAGCCCCATCTGTGCCCGCTGCCACTCGTCGGAGTCGTCGAGCGCTATCGTGTCCCAGAAATCAAATGTCAACGCTTCGATCATAATCCACGATCATAGCACAGTCACTCTGGACGACCTAGCACGACCCGCTCGACGGGTCAGCTTCAGGTTGGGGAGGTGTGCGCCCAAGCTGAAGTGCACTCGGCTCGATTCCGCCATCTGCCTAGATCGGCGCATGGACAGATGCCGTGTACAATGGCCGTAGACCAACTCAAGCGAACTGCCGAGACCGGCCCAGCCGGCTGACAACCTGGATCGTGATCTATGCCTGAACTCTTTACCGTTCAAACGCCGCCTGATGCCTGGGCGCGCTTCTGCGAACATTTCTCGCCCCAGGTGCGCAGCGAACGCATCGTCACATCGGATGCCCTGGATCGTATCCTGGCGGAGCAACTCTTCTCACCGCAAGACCTGCCCGAGTTCCCACGTTCCACCGTGGACGGCTATGCCGTGAGCGCCGCCGACACGCATGGGGCCACAGCCGGTCTGCCGGCCTTCCTCAGCGTCGTCGGTGAGGTGCCCATGGGCAAAACGGCAACGATCGAGATTCGCGTCGGGGAAGCAGCTATCGTGCACACCGGTGGCATGGTGCCCGCTGGCGCCGATGCGGTCGTCATGATCGAGAACACGCAGCGTGTCGATACAGAGGGTATTGAGGTCATGCAACCCGTCTCTGAGGGACAAAATGTCATCCAGATCGGGGAGGACATCCGAAAGGGACAGCCTATCCTGGCGCCGGGCCATCGCCTGCGTCCCCAGGATATTGGCGGGTTGCTTGCGCTTGGCATCACCGAGATTGCTGTCGCTGTGCCGCCGGTGGTTGGTATCCTCTCCACAGGCGACGAGGTGGTGTCGCCCGACCAGCCCGTGCAACCCGGCCAGGTGCGCGATATCAACTCCTACTCGCTCAGTGCACTGGCGGCACGCGCTGGTGCACGCGGCATCCGCTATGGCATCATTCCCGACAGTCGCGCGGCGCTGGAGGCAGCTGCACATCGTGCGGTGCAGGAGTGCGACATCGTCGTTTTCTCGGCGGGCAGTTCGGTCAGCTACCGAGATATGACGGCGGATGTCATCGGCAGGTTGGGCAAGCCGGGCGTGCTCGTACATGGCGTGAGCGTCAAGCCAGGCAAGCCGACGATTCTGGCAGTCTGCGACGGTAAGGCGGTCTTCGGCCTACCCGGCAACCCCGTCTCAGCGATGGTGATCTTCGACCTCTTCATCACACCTGCTATCTGCGCCCTGCTGGGTACAGAGGTGCCGGCACAGACGCTCGTCCGCGCTCGTCTGGCCCGTAACCTTGCCTCCGACACAGGACGCGAGGATTACATCCAGGTGCGACTCGAAACGCGCGAGGGCGAATGGTGGGCTGTGCCGGTGCTGGGCAAATCAAACCTCATCTACACGTTGGTCAACGCCGAGGGCACGATCAAGGTACCGCTTGACTCGGGCGGCCTGCGCGCCGGAGAATGGGTGACTGTCGTCATGCACTAACATGCCACCATGAACTTGCGCAATTCATAGCCGCCGGTCAGGTCACTGAAGCTCAGCTCCGGCCCGCCAACGATGCGCAACTCATCGATGGCCAGCAACCGTTGCAGGAAAATGTCGCTCTCCTGGATGGCTACGTAGGCTCCGGGACAGCGATGATGGCCGTCGCCAAAGCTGAGCATCATTTCCGGCACGCGGTCGCCACGCAGCTCGCGCCCGGGGCAGACCTGGAGCGGCCGTTCGCCGGTAACGTCGGCATCGACATTGGCGCCGGTGATGTGGACGTCGATGAGAGCACCGGCCGGAATCGTAATGGCGTCACCCGCATGGTGGAGCACCAGGTCCTGGGTTGCGCGACGGAAGAGATGGCCTGCTACCGGTTCCAGGCGCAGGATCTCGTGGAGGATGGCATAGCGTTCAGCTTCGTCGGCGGCCCGATAACGCTGGCGCAGTGCTGGGTGGTCGAGCATGTGCCAGGCCACCACGCAGATAAACTCGCGCGTGGTCACCATGCCAGCTGCGCCGTAGGTGATACACTCAGTCAGGATCTCGCGGTCGTTGCGCCCCAACCCGACCAGGTGGCTGATCACATCGTCCTGCGCCTGGCGTTTGCGCGCGGCGATAGCCGGCTTGACATCGAGATAGAGGAATGCCAGTACATTCGCCTGGCCACGCAGAAACTCGAAAATACCGCGCGGGGTCGCTCGAAACTCACCCGTACCTTCGGCAAAGAAAGCATCGAGCCGCCGATCCATCCCCGGCGCGCGGCTGGTTGTCAAACCGACGACGCGCGCTGCCACGTTGACGGCCAGTGTCATCGTCACCTTGCTAAGATCCGCGCTGCGCTGGCGACGAATGTCGTCGATCAAGCGATCGGCCAGTTCGGTCATGAAGGTGCGATAGTTCTTGCTGGTCGTTGCCGGCGTAAAGTAGCGCGCCGTTTGCTTGCGTTGCTCCAGGTGTTCCTTCCCTTCCATGTACAAAATGGGGGGATTGGTCATCATGGAGGGAATCTTTTCGATGAGTTCGGCCTTGAAACCGGCCTGCTTGACATCAGTGCTGCGCAGAATCGTCCGTGCCAGATCAAAATCGCGCACATGCCAGATGCCATCTGCATCCCGCTCGATAGGCCGGTCGGGCGGCTCAACCATACGTGTCGTCTTCTGGTGGCCGTAGAACTGGCTGTGGTCGACTGGGCAGGCTGTCCCTGGCACAGGAAAGGTATCTTTCACTTCGGGCATATCAAGAAGATTGGTTGCAGCCATAACATCCTCAACTCCATTGATTGGATACATCGTCTATCAAATTATAGTGGTAGACAGTGATGCAGCGGTGTAAGAACGCCCAACATTGGCACGCTTTAGGGTAAAATCGAGGGATGGCAGCGCAGACGTGCCACGATGATCCATCAGGATCACTCGCCGCAGTGGCTGCCACGAAACGGAAGAGAAGCAATCATGACGACGAACGTTGACGGACGCAATATCTATCTTCACGACGTTGCGCTGAGCGAGGCGCTGGCAAGCTGGCACGCTGCATTGGGTGCCGTTGGCCGGCTCGACCCGCCGCCAGGCGAGACCATCCCACTCGAACATGCACTGGGGCGCGTCACCGCTGAACCGGTCTGGGCGCGCATTTCGTCGCCGCACTATCACGCCTCGGCCATGGATGGCTACGCTGTGCGCGCCGAAGAGACACGCGGCGCCACTGAGACGAGCCCGCGTCTGCTCAAGATCGGCAGCCGCGCCCATCCCGTCGACACGGGCGATCCGCTGCCGCCCGACACCAACGCGGTCATCAAGATTGAGGACACGCATATCGTTGTACAGGACGGCGCTGAGTACATTGAAATCCTCGCTTCCTCGCCTCCGTGGCGCTATGTGCGGCCCATGGGCGAGGATATGGTCGCCACGGAGTTGGTGCTGCCGGCCAACCACCGCATCCGTCCGCAGGACATCGGTGCAATCGCTGGCTGCGGCCATACCCAGGTGACGGTCTATCGCCGGCCATCCGTCGCCATCATCCCCACTGGGACGGAACTGGTCAAGCCGGGCGATCTGCTGAAACCAGGTGACATCATCGAGTACAACTCGCTCGTGCTGGGTGCGCTGGCAGAAGAAGCTGGCGCAGTGGTCACACGCATGCCTATCGAGAGCGATGTGCGTGCAGCGATCAAGACAACGGTGGAGTTGGCACTGGCTACGCACGACCTGGTGGTGGTCAATGCTGGGTCGTCCGCTGGCTCCGAGGACTTCACAGCATCGATCGTAGCCGAGTTGGGCACGCTCTGCGTACACGGCATTGCCATGCGGCCCGGCCATCCAGTGATCCTCGGAGTTGCCAACGGCAAGGCCATTGCTGGCATTCCTGGCTATCCCGTCTCCGCTGCGATGACCTTCGACATCATTGTGCGGCCGCTGCTCTACCGCTGGCAAGGACAACGAGCGCCAGAACTGCCCCAGCTGAAGGCGGTGCTGACGCGCAAGGTAGTATCGCCCATGGGCGAAGATGAGTTCATGCGGGTCTCCTTGGGCCGTGTCGGCGACCGTATCGTGGCAACGCCGCTCTCTTCCGGCGCTGGCGTCATCATGTCGCTGGTCAAGGCTGACGGCATCGTGACGATCCCGCGCTTCTCGGAAGGTCACCATGCCGGCGAGACGGTAACAGTGGGTCTGCTGCGTTCGCCGCGCACTATCGATCACACTATCGTGGCTATTGGCAGCCACGACATGACACTGGACCTGCTAGCCGACCTCCTGCAGCGCGCACATCCTACGGTGCGCCTTTCGTCCAGCCATGTGGGCAGCGTCAGCGGGCTGCTCGCCTTGCAACGCAACGAGGCACACCTGGCCGGCAGCCACCTCCTGGACGAAGAGAGCGGCGAATACAACGTCGGCTACATCCGGCGTCTGCTCGTCGAGCACGGGGTTCATGTCGTGCTACTAGGCTTCGTCAATCGCACCCAGGGGCTGATTGTGCCCAAGGGGAACCCGAAGCGGCTGGCGGCGCTGGAAGACCTGCTGCGCGAGGAGGTCATCTTTGTGAACCGCCAACGCGGCGCCGGGACGCGCGTCCTGCTCGACTATGAGCTGAAGAAACGCGCAATGAACGCGCGGCAGATTCAAGGCTACGATCGCACCGAGTACACGCACCTCTCCGTGGCAGCAGCCGTGAAGAGCGGGGCGGCCGACACAGGGCTGGGCATTCGTGCCGCTGCCCGCGCACTCGATCTCGACTTTGTGCCGCTCTTCGACGAACGCTATGATCTCATCGTCCCGGTGGTCTACTACGAATCCGACCTGCTGCGACCTCTGCTGGCGCTGATCGGCGACCGGTCGTCCGGTTTTGCCGTAGCTGTCGAGGCGCTAGGCGGCTACGGAACGGAACAGATGGGCAAAGTGTTGGGAGAGTATTGAGGGGAGAAGCGAACAATCTTGACCGGCGCGACTGCGAACGCATATCGTTGGCAGGTGTTGCCCACCGATCAGCGGCCCTGGGCGATTGGCTATCCGTTTTTTTCGCTCTGCAGAAAGACCTTTGCCAGTTCCACCCATTCTTCGTCCAGCGGGATGGTTGCCACAGGTTTGCCGGCGCGACGGTACCAGTAGGCAGCATTCGCAAGGTCACCCTCGACACGATGCAGGTAGGCGTGCACCCAGTCCAGCGCCGGGCCACCTGGCTGTGTGATGTCGTGGGCACGATCCCAATCGTCGGTGCGCGCGTACCACAGAGCCTGTAGAGCCAGACTGAGTCCGGCAGGTGGCGCCGGCAGATGCAGCGAGCGTTCAAAGTCCTCGAGTTGCATAGAAATCTCCTGGAGTCGGTTGGCTTGCGGCTGCGTTGCCGCTAGTATAGCATTGCTTGCACGAATCATGTCGTTTCCATTTTTCTGGCCCAGCCGCACCCAAGCATATCACAGCCCGCTAGCCGGCTATCGCTGGCACCTGTGGCTGATGCTGACACCCTTTCTGGCCGGTGCGCTGCTCCTGATCGGCCTGCCGGCACTGATGACCTTTCGCCTGGCGTTTACACGCTACGATGCAATGATGCCGCCAGTCTGGAACGGCTGGGCAAACTTTGCGGAGATTGCGCAGCGCGAGATCTTCTGGATCGCAGCGGGCAATACGCTCGCCTTTGCGGGTGCAACTGCGCTGCTGCAGGTGCTGGGGTCATTGGGGCTGGCGCTGTTGCTTCACCCACTGCGCTGCGGCGTGCAATTCTATCGCAGCAGTGTCTACCTGATATCGGTGCTGCCTGACGTCGCCTACGCGCTGATCTGGCTGTGGCTCTTCAACCCACTCTACGGCCCCATCAACCTTGTACTTGGCCAGTTTGGGCTGCCGCAGCCGGCTTGGTTGGTCGATCCCGCAACCGCACTGCCGTCGCTTGTGATCATGGCGGCGTTGCGCGTCGGCGAGGGAATGCTGCTGTTGATTGCTGCCCGCCAGGCACTCCCGCCTGGCTATTTTCACGCAGCAATGCTCGACGGTGCCGGGCGATGGGCAGTTTTCCGGTATATCCTGTGGCCACTGCTCATGCCGTGGCTGCTGCTCCTGTTCGTACGCGACATCGTTGTCGCTGCGCACAGCACCTTCACCGCTGTCTACATGATGACGGGCGGCGGTCCAGGCTATGCCACGATGCTGCTGCCGTACC
>CAIRNL010000119.1 GCA_903879975.1 uncultured Chloroflexota bacterium
TACGACTTCTTGAGCATGCCGCCAAACTGGCGCGCCAAACCGAGTATGGCAATGCCTAAAGCGAAGTAGTCCATCGGACCAAGTTGCTTGACAGCCGCTACGGCATCGCTTTTGCCGTCCTCGTCTGCTTCGCTGGCGACCCAGGCAAAGGCTGCACCCAGAAAGGCGCCGGCCACGATACCGATCAGCATCGAGCGCGTCTTGTGGCTCATGCGTCTTGCTCCTTTGTTGATGGGACGGAAGATGGGCGGTTTGGCAGCAGGCTGCGGGCAATCGCTTCACCGCGCATCGCCTCGGCATGGCTGCGAATCAGTGGATCAGCTACCTTGTCGGCAAACCGGTCCGTCTGCGCGCGTACAATGCCGACGTAATACTGCACCCACTCAATGCTGGACGTCGCCTTGCGCCGTACAACCATGACAACTCGCACGACAAAATAGAGCACCACGATCGTCAAGAGCGTTGGGACAAGTTGCATGAAGATGAGGAAGATGGCCGAAACATCAGCCCAAAAACGCAGATCCATGATCACTCTCTCCGCGCTACGGGTCTTTACTACCACGTCACCGCTGTGCATAGAATTGTAGCAGATGACGCGGCTCAAGGACGAACGATTGGGCGTGCCAGTGAAGGTTTCCAGCAAATGTACTTTCACAACGCCGAACTGCGATTACTGTACCGTTGCCAGTGACTCGGCCAGGGCGATCTCCTCTTCTCGACTGTGCAGGGTGCCATCGAGGCGTCCCATGCGCAGCTCGTCGAGGATGGCGCGGTAGATAGCGCCGCGCGCAATGCCCATGCGGCGCAGGTCGTCGCCGCGCAGCTCAGATCGGACGTGCTGCCATTGCTGGCGGTAGCGCGCAATGTGATCGAGTACGCTCTGCTCCTGGCAGAGGATCGGCATCAGCGCCAGGCTGACTGGCAGCACCTGATCCAGAATCTGCACGATCTGGCTGGGCCGGGCGTTCGGGTCGGCCAGCGTAGGCCGGTAGCGATGAAGAATTCCCATGCTGTGCATGAGGCGTTGCGTTTCGTTGCGCAGCCCGACGCGCTCTTGTATTGCCCTGTGTGCTGCAGCAGATAGGGGGAAGCCAATAATGGCAATATAGAGGCGCTCAATCGGCGCCTCCACCAGAAGCGGGTCGGCGCCAGGTTCAACCCGCCGCATACGAAGGGACGCAAACTGGCTTGCCATGGCGTCGGTCATGTACAGGTCCGGGTGCAACTGCTCCAGAATGCGCAGTTCGCCCAGCCGTAACATCGCCTTTTCTGGCCGATCTTCCTGCAGGATGCGTTCCAACTCGTGGCGGATGCGTGCCGGCGTTACCCGGTCGAGTAGTTCGAGCGCATCGACGAGCAGTTCCTCGGTGCGCGACTCGATGGTGAAATCGAAACGTTGTTCGTAGCGTACCGCGCGCAGGATGCGCGTCGGGTCGTCGACAAAGCTCAGGCTGTGCAGCACGCGTACCAGCCCGGCGCGCAGGTCGGGTAGACCGCCCCAGAAGTCCAGCAGTTTACCCCATCGCCTGGGATTCAGGCAGAGAGCCAGCGTGTTGATCGTGAAATCGCGGCGATGCAGATCCAGCTTGATGCTGCTCTGCTGCACGGTGGGCAGAACCGTTGGCTCCGTATAAAATTCCGTGCGTGCAGTGACAAAGTCGAGGTGAGGTGGCAATTCTTCGATTGATCCCATCTCCTGCAGGCCGGTCAACCGCGTTGGTGGACTGAACGGTCCGTGGTGGGTCAGCAGCCACTTTGCCGTGCCAAAGCGTTTGTGCTCGACGATGCGACCGCCGAATTTGCGCTGCATGTGGCGAGCAAAGGCAATAGCATCGCCTTCGATGACGATGTCCACGTCGAGCGTCAGCGCGCGCTGGCTGATGACATCGAGCATGAGATCACGCACGAACCCGCCCACGACATAGGCGTCGTAGCCAATTTGCTCCACCTCGACGCCGATCAGTTCGAGCAGATGATATTGTAGAGGATGGAGTGCCTGGCGCAGGCGCTGACTCAACTCGTCGGCGCGTAGATCCGGCTGCGCTGACTCATCCCACAGCTTGATCAGGTCTGTACGCGTGACAATGCCGACGATTTCCCCGCTGACATTGACAACCGGAATCTGTCCCCAGTTGCTGTCGATCATGCGCCGGCGCAACGTGTTGATGGAGTCCTCAGGGCGCACCGACACCTGGCCTGAGCGCATATAGCGGCGCACAGCCTGGTCCCCCAGCCCGTGATCGATAGCACGGTCGGCCTCGCGCCGCGTGAAGACACCCAGCAGCCGCTCACGCCCATCTTCGTCTTTGGTGACGACGGGGAAGCCTTCGTGGCCGTAGCGACGCATCAATTCATCGGCCTGTAAGATCGTCATGTCCGGGTCGAGCATCTGGGGCCGGCCAGCGCTCATCAGGTCGGCCACGGTCAGTGCTGCCCGTGCGTAGAGGCGCGCCAGGCGTTCGATTTGGGTACGCACAGCCTGCAGCTGCGCCCCACGCAGGTGCGCCGCTGCAGCGCGACTGTGCCCGCCGCCACCCAGCGCCTCGGCAATCTTGCCCACATCAATGGCGTCCGTCGTGCTGCGCGCCACCACCTGAATCATGTCGCCCAGGTCCACGACCAGAAAGAGCGCATCCGGTTCGTAGAAATCGCGCAGACGGGCGGCGAGCGTGCTCAACTCGTCGCTGAAGCCCGGCGCCTGTGCTATGCTAAGGATGATGCTATGCCCTTCGATCTCCAGCGTCTCGCAGTTGTCCTGCAGCACCTCGAGCAGTTGGCGCTGCTCGTCGTTGACCGGGTGATGTAGGAATTCATTGACCTCGCTCATGTTGACGCCGCGCTCGGTATCCAGCAGCCATGCCAGCGCTGCGGCATCGCGGCTCGTCGTGGAAGCGTAGGTCAGGTTGCCCGTGTCTTCGTAGATGCCCAGTGCCAGCAGCGTCGCCTGGACGCGCGTCACTGGGATGCCATATTCGATGAGTCTCTCGACGAGCAGTGTCGTGTTGGCGCCCGTTGCCCCACACCAAAGTTCATGAGCCTGGGGCAGCAACTTACGCGCTGCACTCACCAGGTTTTTCTCGGCCAGTGCTGTGTGGTGGTCGATGACGATGTACTCGGTGTCGGGCTGTGTGCCCTTGGGCGAGTTGGCAGAGCGTGTGTCGACGAGGATGGCGCGGCGCACCTTCCCGCGCGGCAGTTCATCGGCCGCCATGAAGGCGAAATGGTTTTTGTACAGCGCCAGAAAGTCGCGTACATTGCGGTTCATCTGTCGCGGTAAGATGGGGAGGGCGTCCTGAAAAAGCAAGGATGCGCCCAGCATCGACGCCAGCGCGTCGAAGTCAGTGCGTTCGTGGGTCAGAATGATGTCGAGGTCCTGGCTGCCCATGGCTAGAGTATGACGGCAAAGCGGCAAACGTGCAAAGCAGGTTGGTGAAAAGAGTCTGTTGGAAGACGGAATGGGTAACGCTTCATGTGCCATGCTTCAGTCACCTGCTCTGTCACGCAGGACGCATGCCGTTTGGCTCGCAACGTTTCCCTCTACTACTGCATCTGCGCGCCGCCCTCGCTGCCCGTTGCCGCAACCTGTCGCGTTACCTGGCGGTAAATCTGCACAACCGTACCGATCGCGGTGACGGCGAAGACGACGGCGACAACAAGCCTGGCGACCGGTTCAAGCGCCGTCCATGCCAGCAGCGGCCCATCGACCAGCATCCAACCCAAGAGCGCCAGACCGAGGAGGTTAAGGCCGATTTGCAGCCACCGTGTCAACGGCCGCCAGTTCCCCTGTGCCAGCACGTAGGCGCTGAGCGCAATCGTGAGCGACCACAGCACGGCCAGCCACGGCACGAAGGCCATGAACTCCTCCGACAGCAGTGGTATTACCGTGACCTGGCCGTCCGTAACCGATATGGCTGACACCCACTCCGGGTAGACGTTGAAAATCAGGATGGCAGCAAGGTTGAAGCCAATCCCGACCACCAGTTCACCGACCTTCACGCCCTCCGTCTGCTCGACCTTGGGCAGCGAACGCGGGTTCCACGCCTGCTGCTTTGCCTCTGCCTCGATCTTGCCGTGCAAGAAGGTTTCGATCAGGGCGAAGACGAAGACGAGCGTGCCGAAGGTCTGGAAGAGGCCGGCTACCAGCCCGCCCACCGTCGCCAGCGGGTTGCCGAAGGCCGCGCGTCCCATGCCTACATTGACGGCGATCCCGAAGATCCAGACGCCCATCAATACTAGCAGGACGATGGTCGTGACGATGCGGAAGGTCGGGTAGAGCGCTGGGCCGATGAGCGAGCGCGGCGCGTGGTAACGCGCCGCCAGTGTCTCCGGCCGGCCAAACTGTTCAAGCACGGCCAGCACTGTCGGTTCGTCGGCACCATCCAGGTTGGCGACGCCGCGCGCCTCTAGTTCATCCTGGATCAGCGAGCGGATTTCGGCCTCCACGTCGCCCCGCTCGCGCACGGGGAGCGCCCCACCGACTGCATTGACATAGCGATCGATCCATTCCTGGGCGTTCATTTCTCTGCTTCCTTTCCAATCCCGAGTCGCTCCAGCGTAGTGACCAGATTTTTCCATTCATCCACTAACTGGCCGAGCATCGCTCTGCCCATGGTGCTGAGCAGGTAATAGCGTCGCGGCCGCTGCTGGTCGACGACTTCCCAGCGGCTCTCCAGCAGCCCCTGTGACTCCAGGCGGCGCAGCAGCGGATAGAGCGTGCCTTCGCTCACCTCGAGCCCCGCCTCGCCGAGCCGCTGCTTGAGCGAGTAGCCGTACTGCAACTCCTCACATTGGCTCAGCACCATCAGTACCACCAGGCCGCGGCGCAGTTCCGAAGCAAGGTTTTCATAGCTCTGGGCATCGATTGCTGGCATGTTTTGCGTGTCCATGCTCACAGTATACTGTGTAATGCATAGTATTGTCAATGCCGATGTATCAGGTGACCAGCACCGCACAGCCATTGTGCGTGCCGTGAAGTCGGTCAAACTTCCGGACTGGGCGCCGTCGCGGTAAGCTATGCAGCTGCTACAGTGATGGGGATGGGCATCGAAGCAATTGACCACGTGCAGTGGGCCATGCCAGCTGGTGCAGAGGATCGCGCCCGCTCCTTTTTCTGTAACGTGCTGGGCATGGCCGAGGCAGCCAAGCCGGCTGGGCTGGCTGGGCGCAGTGGAGTCTGGTTTGCCGTGGGGAACGTCCAGCTTTACCTAGGGGTGGAGGCGGATTTTCGGCCGGCGCGCATATCTTCGACCCGTTTGGCAACCGAATCGAGTTGATGGAAAGGCTATCCGGCGGATTCTGAGAAAAGGGAGGAATGAATGGCACAGGCACCACTGCACCACGGCATGCCTATGGCGCGCTACGGCGCCGAAGTCGCAGCGGCAACCGCCGCCATGATCATGCTCCACGGTCGCGGCGCAACGGCGGCGGACATTCTCTATCTGGCGCACGAACTGAACGCGCCCGATGTGGCCTTCCTGGCCCCGCAGGCCGCCAACGCGACGTGGTATCCAAACCGTTTCATCGCGCCGGTCGCCGCCAACGAGCCGTGGCTTTCATCGGCGCTCCAGGTTGTCCACAACCTGGTGGCATCGCTGGTCGCATCCGACGTGCCGCACGAGCGGATTTTCCTGCTCGGCTTTTCGCAGGGCGGGTGCCTGGCCACTGAGTACGCTGCGCGCTACCCGCGGCGCTATGCCGGCGTCATCGGCCTGAGCAGCGGCCTCATCGAGCATGGTGACCAGCCGCGTATCTACACCGGCACGCTGGACGGTACGCCGGTGCTGCTGGGCTGTAGCGATGTTGATTTCCATATTCCATTGGCGCGTGTAAAGCGGACGGCCCAGGTTTTTGCCGACTTGGGTGCCCGGGTCGATACACGTATTTACCCAGGAATGGGGCATACCGTCAACCAAGATGAGATTGACGCAGTGCAGCGCCTGATCGACGCGCTCCAGCAGCATGGCCACCCCTGAACGCATGTGCGCACAGGCCGGCAATATCGCTCATCATGACAGCAGTGCTCCCTATCAGAAAGGGAGAAGCAGTTCCTCCACGAGCCACGCGACAATTACGCAGCACAGGCCGGTTGTGCTACAGTGAATCGGTTTTGCTTTTGCTATGCAGCTTGTGACGCGGCGCGACGAAGAACCGCCCCAGTTGAATGCTGCTATCGTAAGATACTGGCGACTGGCCCTATCGATTTTGTCAGGCAATTCCACGAAGGCACAGACGCGTCGAACAGGTTGTCAGAGTGTCATCCGCTCTTCACGCCAGGACGCAATTCCTCGCCGGTCTCTGTGGTCAACGTAGTCCACAGGTGAACCGCTGATCCAACGCAGTCGCATATTACTGCCTGCGTCAGGCGTTTGACATACTATCGACTTTTCGGGAGAAGATCAGTGAGCAATGGATTACCAGTCATTGGAGAATGGATCGGCAGCGCCGGTGTGGTCAGTTTTGAGCCGGCTGCCTTGCCCGCAGCGATTGCTGCGTTTCGCGAGCCTGCCTACGTTGTTCGTGCTGGAATAGCGGGTAGTGTCGGCGTGGCGCGCGGCGGTGTGTTTCGACCGCAGACCTCCACGAACGGCAACACACCGGCTACGGATGTCTACCCGTGCCTGGGCATCTTGCCCTCACTCTACCCCGAGTGGCTGGGCGACCGTAGCTTTCTCGAAGTCCATGGCCTACGTTTCCCGTACGTCACCGGAGCGATGGCACGCGGTATTGCATCCGAGGAGATCGTCGTTGCGATGGCGCGCGCTGGAATGATGGGCTTTTTTGGCGCCGGTGGTTTGAGCCCGGCTCGCGTGGAGCAGGCGCTGGGCTTGCTGCGTGACACGTTGGGGGATCGGCTGCCGTGGGGCGTCAACCTCATCCACTCGCCGCAGGAGCCGGAATTGGAAAACCTGATTGTGTCGCTCCTGATCCGTTTCAACGTGCGCCGTGTCGAGGCATCGGCCTTCATGGCTCTAACACCGGCTGTGGTGCACTACGCATTTCACGGCATATCGCGTGATGCGTCCGGCCGGATTCAGCGCTGCAACCATGTCTTCGCTAAAATTTCGCGGCCGGAGGTAGCCCAACATTTTATGTCGCCGCCGCCGCAGGCGATCCTCGATGCGCTCGTGCGGGTCGGCGAACTGACCGGTGACGAGGCCGCGCTGGCGCGACTCCTGCCCATCGCCGAGGATATCACCGTCGAGTCTGATTCGGGCGGCCACACTGACAACCGGCCACTTGGCTCGCTCTTTCCGACGATTGCACAGTTACGTGACGAGCTGGTTGTTCGCCATGGCTATATGCGGCCGATTCGCGTCGGTGCAGCCGGCGGGCTGGGCACGCCGGAATCGGTGGCGTCCGCCTTTGCACTCGGCGCGGCGTACGTACTGACCGGATCGGTCAACCAGTGTTGCCGAGAAGCGGGTGTCTCTGACGACGCCAAAGCCATGCTGGCGCAGGCTGAACTGGCCGATATGACGATGGCGCCGTCGGCCGACATGTTTGAACTGGGTGTCAAGGTGCAGGTGCTCAAGCGCGGCACCATGTTCGCCTCACGTGCGGCAACACTGTATAGCCTTTACACCCGCTTTCCCTCGCTGGAAGCCATCCCGGCCGATGAACTGGCGCGCATCGAGCAACATCTCTTCCGTCAGCCTGTGGGTGGAGTATGGGAAGACGCACGCAAGTTTTTCGAAGTGCGCGGCCCGCATGAGATTGAACGCGCCGAGCACGATCCAAAACACAAGATGGCACTGGTTTTTCGCTCCTATCTGGGCCGTTCCAGCCGCTGGCCCATCGACGGCGCGACCGACCGCCGCCTCGATTACCAGATCTGGTGCGGGCCGGCCATGGGCGCTTTTAACGCTTGGGTCAAGGGTTCCTTTCTGGAGAAACCGGAAAATCGCACTGTCGTGCAGGTGGCGCTCAATTTGCTCGAAGGCGCTGCCTATGGGACGCGTGCAGCCCAACTGCGTAGCTACGGAGTGCCAATTCCGGCGGCCGCATTTAGTTTCCGGCCGCGACCATTGCAGTGAGTTGGGGTTTTTGACACTGTGTCTGATGGCACGCCGCCCCCCACGATTCGAATCATAGGTACTGCAATCGACTTGCAGTCTACCCGGCAACGTCGCCCAACGTAGCCGAAAGTATGCTTTTCGTTCAAGTAAGGATCAATTTTTCTGATGAGCAACCATAGAGAACACCGAGAATCTGCTTCCCCACTCGTTGCAGTGGTCGGTGTAAGTGCGCTGTTTCCTGGCTCTACCGATGTGCGTGGTTTCTGGCGCAGCATTGTGGAAGGTCAGGACCAGATCAAAGAAATTCCTTCCAACTACTGGCTGATCGACGACTACTACGATCCTGATCCGACTGCGCCCGACAAAACATACGGCAAGCGCGGCGCCTTTCTGGACGAAGTTCCCTTCGATGCGATGGCCTACGGCGTGCCGCCCAACGTGATCCAACAGACGGACACGAGCCAACTGCTCGGCCTTATTGTCGCCCAACAGGTGCTGGAAGATGCAGCGGGCGGAGACTTCCGGCACGTTGACAAAAGCCGTATCAGTGTAATCCTCGGAGCCACCGGTGCGACCGAACTGGTGGTTCACCTGGGATCGCGTTTGCAGCGGCCCATCTGGCTCAACGCTCTGCGTGCGAACGGCGTGCCGGAAGACGATGCCCAAGCCATCTGTGACCGCATTGCCGATTCCTACGTGCCTTGGACGGAGGCTTCGTTCCCTGGCCTGTTGGGCAATGTCATCGCCGGGCGCATTGCCAACAAGTTCGACCTGGGCGGCACGAACTGCGTCGTTGATGCTGCCTGCGCCAGTTCGCTCTCGGCGCTGGCCATGGGCTTGAGCGAACTCTACCTGCACCAATCTGATATGGTTATCGTCGGGGGTGTGGACACGCTCAACGATATCCTCATGTACATGTGTTTCAGCAAAACGCCGGCCCTTTCGGTCAGCGGTGACTGCCGCCCCTTCTCTGACAAGGCGGACGGTACCATCCTTGGTGAAGGGCTGGGTATGCTGGCCTTGCGTCGGCTGGAGGATGCCGAACGCGACGGCGATCGCATCTACGCCGTGATCCGCGGACTGGGGACGAGTTCTGACGGCACAGGCACAGCTGTCTACGCACCGAAAGCATCGGGGCAGGCCCATGCATTGCGGCGCGCCTACGACGCCGCAGGCTATTCGCCGCGCACGGTCGAATTGTTGGAAGCGCACGGCACTGCCACCAAGGCCGGTGATGTCGCTGAATTCCAGGGTGCCAGCAGCGTTTTTGCCGAGGCTGACACGGAATCTCGCCAGTGGTGCGCCATCGGCTCTGTCAAGTCGCAGATCGGCCATACCAAGGGCGCAGCCGGTGCTGCGTCGCTCCTCAAGGCGGTGCTGGCACTGCATCATAAAGTGCTCCCACCCACGATCAAGGTCGACCGCCCGAATCCAAATCTGGCGGTGGACGAGAGCCCCTTCTACTTGAATACTCAGACACGGCCGTGGATTCGTGATGCAGCCCATCCACGGCGTGCCAGTGTTTCGTCTTTTGGCTTCGGCGGCAGTAATTTTCATGTCACGCTCGAAGAGTACACGGGCACAGCGCGCAAGGATACCTTCCGCCCGGCGCCGACTGAACTCTTCCTGGTTTCTGGCGCCAACGTCCCTGACCTGATTGCAGCGGCGCGCCAGATCGCGCATGCGTTCGACGATGCTGCCGGCTTCCAACTCCTCGCCCGTGCCAGCCAGCGCGCTTTTCAGCCGCAGGCACATCTGCGCCTCGCCGTCGTCGCCTGTGACCTTGCCGATCTGCGCACCAAGATCGACGCTGCTGCCGTCGCGATCGAGCGGGACCCGGCTGCCGAACAACAGTCACCTGCCGGCTGGTATTACTCCGGTGTACAGGCGTCAGACACCACTGGCAAACTGGCGTTTCTTTTTCCAGGTCAGGGCAGCCAGTATGTTGGCATGGGCGCAGACCTGGCAATGGCTTTCGACGAGAGCCGTGCGGTCTGGGACGAAGCCGCTGATCTGGAGTTTGATCAGGGCGGCCGGTTGCATGAGGTGGTCTTCCCGCAGCCTGTCTTCAACGAGGACGATCGCACGGCGCAGGAAGCGCGCCTGCGCGCAACTGACTGGGCACAGCCAGCTATCGGCGCCATGAGCGTCAGCCTGCTTGCCCTGCTGGCCAGGCTGGGCATCTCAGCAGATGCGGTCGGTGGTCATAGTTTTGGTGAGGTCACGGCGTTGCTCACTGCTGGTGCGCTCGACCGCAAGGCTTTTTTTGCGGTTGCCCGCAAGCGTGGTGAGTTGATGGCCGAGGCCGCTGCCATGTTCCCTGGCGCCATGACCGCCATTTCCCATGCCGCTGATGCTGTGATTTCGCTGCTGGCAAGCTGGAACACAGGCGTCGTCGTCGCCAACCACAACAGCCCGGAGCAGGTCGTGATTTCCGGCATCGCGAGCGCGATCCAGGCGACTGAAGAGAAACTACGCCAGGCAGCGATTCGCTTCCAGCGTCTCCCCGTCTCGACGGCTTTTCATTCTGCTGTGGTGCGGCCAGCCGCAGCGCCCTTCCGCGCTTTCTTGGACCACATCGCAGTGCACAAGCCGCTCATGCCCGTCTATGCCAACAGCCTGGCCGCAACCTATCCCAGTGTGCCTGACGCTGTCCGTGAGACACTCGCCAGCCAGATCGCTGAGCCTGTACGCTTTGCCGAGCAGATTGAGGCCATGTATGCCGCTGGCGTGCGCACCTTTGTGGAAGTAGGCCCCAACACCGTACTGACCAACCTTGTCAAGAGTTGCCTCAAGGATCGCCCCCATCGCGTTGTCGCGCTGGATCGCAAGGGACAGCATGGCTTGACCAGTCTGTGGCATGGGCTCGGCCAGCTCGCTGCAGCGGGCGTCGGCTTTGCAGCCGAGCGGCTGTGGGAA
>CAIRNL010000120.1 GCA_903879975.1 uncultured Chloroflexota bacterium
CCGCGCGGCACGGGCAAGTCCTACTTCTTCAGCGAGTTCTCGCCCTATGCGACGCTGGTCAGCGGCGGCCAGGCAAGCAAGGCGACCCTCTTTTACAACAACGCGCGGCGCCGCATCGGGCTGGTAGGCTTCTGGGACGCGGTGGCCTTTGACGAGGTGGCAGGCATCAACATCCGCGATGCCGACACCATTCAGATCATGAAGGACTACATGGCCAACGGCCGCTTCTCGCGCGGCGTCGAGGTCATTGCCGACGCCAGCATGGCTTTTGTGGGCAACATCGACCATTCCATCCAGCAGGTCGTCCACTCCACCGAGCACGACCTCTTCATGCCGCTGCCCAAGGAGTTCGACCTGGCCGTCATGGACCGCTTCGCCTGCTATCTGCCCGGCTGGGAGATGCCCAAGACGAGCAGCGACTTCCTGACCAACAACTACGGCTTCATCACCGACTACCTGGCCGAGGCCTTTCACTACCAGTTCGGCCATACCAACCGCTACGAGGAGGTCAACCAGCGCATCCGTCTGGGTAAGGCGGTCGAGGGGCGCGATGAGAAGGGTATCAAAAAGACGGTGGCGGCCCTGCTCAAGATGCTCCATCCCGACGGACCGCCCGATGATGCGGCATTCGAAGAGTATGTGGCCTACGCGGTCGAAAGCCGGCGTCGGGTCAAGGAACAGATGAACAAGCGCAAGCCCGACGACGAGTTTGCCAAGATCAATCTTTCCTACTTTGCCGCCGACGGCCGTGAGGTAGTCGTCTATTGTCCGGAGTCGAAGGATGCGCGGGCGACGCAGCAGCCGACGCGCAAGGGGCTGGACCGTGGAACCGAAATGCCTGATGAGCAAGTACGCAAGGCCGAAGTGCCGGCCAGCGCTGCGCGCGCAGAGATTGAATCACCGCTGCCGGTCACACCGGTGGCTGAGGCTCCGGCGAACGTAGCGCTGTCGCCGTCTGTCGAAGCGCCCATCGTAGAGGTTGCGCTCCGGGCTGTGCCTCTAGCCGCCCGTCTCTCGCAACTGGTTGAGCAGCACTATACGATTCGCTATGGCGACACCGGCCACAGCTACGAATCGATCCTGGTGAACTATCTGCTGGGTGCTACCTCGGTGATGGTCGAGGATCCCTACGTCCGGGCGCCGCACCAGATTCAGAACTTTGTCCGTTTCTGCGAGATGCTGGTCAGCCACTCGACGATCCGGACGATCCAGCTGCGCACGGGCTACGATGACACGATCCAGCGCGCCGACGCCCAGAGCAAGCTGGCCGATCTGGCACAGAGCCTGCTCGAACTGGACATTGCACTGGAAGTGACCTTCGACCCCAACATCCACGACCGCGAGATTCGTCTGGACAATGGCTGGGTGATCAAGATCGGGCGTGGGCTGGACTTTTACCAGAAGCCGGCGAGCTGGTACGACATCGGCAGCAGCGACTTGAGCCTGCGACGTTGTCTGGAGACGAAGGTGGATATATATCGGAGCACGACTTTCCTCCAATAAAAACGCTGCCAGTGGTCCCCCGAAAGCCGGTTTTGGGGCCGGCTACCACTGACAGCGTGAATATATCTTACTGTACTCTGCCGCAAAATGCAAATAGACGAACGTTCTATTTTTTATATTTTTATTCTACGTTATTTGTCTCTGGGGTGGAAACCACCCGTGAACGGCTTGCTGACGACCACAAGGGCGGATGAGATACCGATAAAAGGGTCGCAGTCACTGAGGTGAGGGCAAATTGAAGATCGAGGTCGTGCACAGCAAACTCCTATCGGAGCTCAAGAGAAAACGCATCGTCTCGTTCTGTTCGCGTGCATACGACGAAGACATGGAGCCTGTCTTCAGCACTTTTGCCGATGCAACCCATGTGCTTGGCTTCTACGGCGGCTCGCTGGCCAGCCA
>CAIRNL010000121.1 GCA_903879975.1 uncultured Chloroflexota bacterium
CAGCCAGCGATCTCAAGGAACTGGTTGCCGCCTTGCTGGAACAGACGGAGATCCCACGCCTGCGCCTGAGCAGCCTGGAACCGTGGGAACTGGTTGACGGCTTCTTCGACCTGTGGGCGCGCTGGCCCGGCCGTCTCTGCCCGCATCTGCACCTGCCCTTACAGGCCGGCACCGACCGCCAACTGCGCGCCATGGCCCGCCGCTGCACCACGGCCAGCTTCCGCAAGCTTGTCGCCGACGCACGCGCGGCCATCCCGCATCTGATCCTCACCACCGACCTCATCGTAGGCTTTCCTGGCGAGAGCGATGCTGATTTTGCCGAGGGGCTGGCCTTCGTTGAGGAAATGCGCTTTGCCCACGCCCACCTCTTCCCCTTTAGCGCGCGGGAAGGCACCGCAGCCGCAAGCTTTGCCGGCGCGGTGCCGCAGGAAGTCAAGCGCAGGCGGCTACAGCAGATACAGGCCGTCGTAACTGCCACCGGCCGGGCCGAGCGGGCGCGCTTCGCCGGCACCGCGCGTTCTGTCCTTTTCGAGGGCGAGGGCAAGCCGCTCGCCGACGAACCGGGCCGGCTCTGGTTCGGCCTCACCGACAACTATCTGCGCGTTGCCGTGGTGGCGCCAGAATCGGCTGATCTGCATAATGTCCTGGCGCCGGTGCACCTGGCAGGCGTGGAAGGTGACGTCATGCACGGGCGTATCGCCCCACCTGTGGCGCAATCAGCTTGCTAACGGGATGGCGAAAGCAGGGACGGAAGAGGGACGTCGCCCTTCAGGATTCCGGCTCGACCCCCTGCGACAATGTCATAAAGACATCCTCCATCGTCGGTGCGCCCACCGCCAACGAAGAAATCCCGATCGCTCGCGCGGCCAGCGCCGCGCGCAATGTGTCGGCGCTGAAGCGGTTCGGCGTCACAACGCGCAGGTGATCGCCCGCCAGCGCTGCACGCAGAACGAACGGTTGCGCCTCTAAAAAATCGAGCGCGTCGAGCATCGGGTCAGCACGGATTTCCCACACCTGCCCCGGCAACGCCCGCTTGAGCCTGTCCGGAGCGTCGAGTGCGAGCAGCTTGCCGGCGCGCATGATGCCGACGCTTGTGCAGTACTCGGCCTCGTCCATGTAGTGGGTCGACACCAGGATCGTGATGCCCTGCGCCGATAACTCGTAGATCAGGTCCCAGAACGCGCGCCGTGCCACGGGGTCGACCCCGCTGGTTGGTTCGTCGAGAAAGAGCAGGCCAGGACGGTGGATGATTGCCGCCGCCAGAGCCAGGCGCTGCCGCCAGCCGGTGGACAGGCTGTCGACACGCTGGTTGCGCACCTCGCTCAACCCGAGACCGTCCAGCATCTCCCGCACAGGTGCCATCGCCTTGACCCCATAGACGCCGGCGTAGAAGGTTAGGTTTTCCAGGACGGTCAACTCGCCATAGAGCGCAAACTTTTGCGACATGTAGCCGGTGCACGCCCGCACGGCATCCGGCTGCGTAGCCACATCCAAGCCCAGCACCTCGGCGCGTCCCTCACTCGGATGGAGCAGCCCCAGCAGCATACGGATCGTCGTGGTCTTGCCCGACCCATTGGGGCCGAGATACCCCAACACCTGTCCGGCCGGCACTTCGAGGGACAGATGATCGACTGCCACGAAATCACCAAAGCGGCGCGTAAGGTTTTCGGTGCGGATCGCCAGGGATGCTGTGCTCATACCTGCTGCTCTGCCAGCTCAATGAATACATCTTCCAGTTGCGGGTCGATGACAGCCAGTTCGTCGACCGTGCCGCCAACCGAGCGGATCGCCAGCCCAAGTCGCGCCATCACAGCGCCAGCCTGCCCCGGCGCCACGCGCAGGTGAAAGCGGTTGCCGAAACGTTCCGCCGTCTCTACACCGGGATCGCGGCGGGCCATTTCCACCACCAGCTTCTGCGGCGAACCGGCCAGTTCCAGGATGCGGCCGTCGAGACGACGGTGCAGGTCGGCTGGCGGGCCTTCACAGATCATACGCCCGCCACGCAGGAAGCCAATGCGCGTACAGCGCAACGCTTCGTCCATGTACGGTGTGCTGACCAACACTGCCAGATTCCCGCGGCGCAGCAACGGCAGGATCAACCGCCAGAAATCCTGGCGCGTCACAGGGTCGACGCCGGTGGTCGGCTCGTCGAGCAAGAGAACGCGCGGCTCGTTGATCAGCGCCAACGCCAGGCCAAGCTTCTGCTTCATCCCGCCGGAAAGGTGGCCTGCTCGCCGCAGACGGTACGGCTCCAGGCCGACAAATTCCAGAATTTCCTGGCTGCGCGGCGCCCACTGCCCAGGCTGCAAGCCGCGCACCTCGGCAAAAAAACGCAGGTTCTCCTGCACCGACAGTTCCTCATAGAGCGCAAAGCGCTGTGCCAGATAGCCGATCTGTTCGCGGGCACGTTCGACCTGGCGCCGGATGTCAAAGCCGCCGAACTCGACATCGCCATCATCCAGCACGAGCGCCCCACAGAGCAGCCGCATGACCGTTGTCTTGCCTGCACCGTCGGGACCCACCAGCCCGTAGATCTCCCCTGCCGCTACACGCAGGCTCACCCCGTCGACCGCACGGGTCGCGCCGAAAGACTTGCGCAGGTCCCACGCATCGATCAGATAGTCACTCATGGGCCGAGGTTCACATCCGCCGGC
>CAIRNL010000122.1 GCA_903879975.1 uncultured Chloroflexota bacterium
GGGCTGAGCGCCAGTGTAAAGTTTTCCTGAAAATCGATCCAGCCAGTTGACTGGCGCGTCACCCAAGACCTGGCCGCATTGCTGTAGGTGCGCTCAACTACATACATCGAAGTCACACCTTGATTGTCGGTTGCAGCCAGTTGGACAGTCACCGTCGGCACTGTGGTCGTCTGGGCACCATCGTTGATCGTGAGCGACTGTGCTGTGGGGCGCGAGGTATCTGCGGAAGCCGCCGGCAGCACTTCCAGTGTACGGACGGCAACGTTATTGTCATCAGTGCTTTCTAGAATCGCATCGCTGGGATCGACCAAGGCGTAGATCGTGTAGGTGCCCGCCGTCGGAGCCAACCAGTCGACTGCTACGGACACTATTGGCTCACCCTGTGGCGCCAGGGGGTCCGTGGAGACCTGCCCCAACAATTCGCCATCTGGAGAGTCACGACGGAACTCGACATCAGCGCCGTTAGGCAGGGCACTCCCGACAGCAACATGCACATTCAAACCGAGGGTCGAGATGATTCCCTGGCGAATCGGCAGCGGATCGACCCAAATGTCTTCGTCACTGACCGACAAATCGGCCAGCTCAGGATCCAGTACGGTATAGCCCTGAGACAACGTAGTGGATGGCTGGCCCGGATTCTCGACAACGACGTCGTAGACGCCCGGTGCAATCCCAGCGGGCACCACCGCCGACGCCTGGGTTCCAGACGAATCCAGCAGGACTACCTGTTTGGCGGCCACCGTGCCGATCCTCACGATGAGACCCGTTTTGAACCCAGCTCCGTCGAGAACCACGTCGTTGGGAACTGTGCCCACCCCCTCGTTCGGCTCGATCTCGTTCAAAACCAGGGTCTGGGGCGTCGGACTTGGTGTCTCAGTGGGTTCTGGTGTCTCAGTGGGTTCTGGTGTCTCAGTGGGTTCTGGTGTCTCAGTGGGTTCCGGTGTCTCAGTGGGTTCTGGTGTCTCAGTGGGTTCCGGTGTCTCAGTGGGTTCCGGTGTCTCAGTGGGTTCCGGTGTACCTCCTGACACATAGCCGTTGATCCAAGCCGTGTAGCGCGACACCCGGGTATAGACACCATAATAGCCTGGACGGGCACAGCCTTCACCGAAACTGACAACGCCGGCCAATCGCCAGCCGCTCCCATCTGGCACCGCCAGTGGCCCGCCGCTATCTCCCTGACAGGAGTCTTTGCCGCCGGATTCCAGCCCTGCGCACAGCATATTTTCCGTGATTGCACCGAAGTACGACTGGTTGCAAGTGGCATTGCTCACGAGCGGGATCGTCACCTTCTGCAGAATCTCCGGTGCGTTGCCCCCCTCTGTCGTCGTCCCCCACCCTGAAACCAACGCATTCACTCCGGGCGCCACCAGGTTGTCCTGTTGCGGGCTGGAGACGAGCGGCAACACCCCCACGCTAGGCCCCAAGGTCACCGGTGTCGACAAGCGCAACAGCGCAATGTCGTGATCGAAGGTCGTAGAATTGTAGTTGGGATGCACGATGATCGTGCTGACCCCACGCTGCTGTTCTGTCCCATCGTTCTGCGAACGATTGTAGTCGCCCGCCACAACCTCGACCGCTGTCGGTGCCAGCTGATTACCAGACTCTTCGACCACGCAGTGGGCAGCCGTGAGCACCCACTGGGGGTCGATCAGCGTCCCACCGCAGAAGGATTCGCCCGGAGAGACGGCCACTTGCCAAGGCAACTCGCCGACTTCAGCATTCTGGCCGCCGACGATCAACCCCTGGTATGGGCCTTGGCCGGCCTGCTTGGAGTAGGCAGCAGACGAGTCGTCCACACTGCCTGGCGCTGGAGGGGTCGGAGTCTGGGCATACAACGCCAGCTGGCTGGCGACAATCATTGCCCACAAGGCCCCGATCCCAATGATTCCCCTGATCCAAACCCAATTTCTTCTTTGTCGACGCATACGCCACCTCTCTGAGTTCGTGATGAAACCACCTGAAATACTCTACAATCCCGGTCAGCAGGTCTGGATCACCAGGGAGAACCCAGTCTATCTGTTACATTCAGTGTAGCATGAACATGTTGACTGTGAAATCCGCATAGTACCGGTTGCATAACAGTTTCGTCGGACAAATGCTCTGAAAATGGACCGTATTTTCTAGGAATTGTCGACGCGGTCTCTAAGGTGGGGCAGATACCCGGTGCAAGCAGGGCGCTTCACGGGTCTGGTGGGCGGCATACACTTTCGATCAGAGAGTTGCTCGCATTCGCGAAGAGCGTGAAAACAATAGGATGTCCATGACACCGCTGCAGATTCTTCGTAGTAGCCTGATGAACGGCGCTATACTGACGCTCTACCGGAGCGAAGACGGCTACCATATCGACCTGAAGGTAACGGACACTGCCGGCCAGGCGACCTGCTGCGAGATCGTCAACCGACAGCTGGATCAGGCGATCTTTACCGTGATGGAGCATATGACGGTGAGTGGTCGGGTCCTGCGCGCCGAGTAAGGGTGTCGGTGGATCGGGGTGGAGTGCCGTCTCGATCCGCAACCCTGGAAGCCCGCTGCAGGCCTGAGCATTCCCCTCCCCAACGCCAGGAAAAAATAGACCGACCGGCCTGGGCATTGCCCAGCACGTGCAGCACGCCGCACCCGCACACCTCCAAGGTGCAGCCTCCTCTCCCATCGCCGGCATATCCCCGATACTATGCAGACACATCCCGATCGGCAACGCGCCTGCCCAGTACGCAGGAGGTTCTCGCCCCAATTCAGTGCGTAGTGCATACCTCCACTGCGTTTGACAGGGAAAACGTTTTCCGGTACAGTAGCGTCGTCCAGTAAACGTTTTCCTATCGATGGTAGCAGGATATGCCGGTTACGATCCGCGATGTCGCCGAGGCGGCCGGCGTGTCGATTGCGACGGTCTCGCGCGTGTTGAACAACAAAGACCACCCGGTCGGGGCGGCCACGCGCAAGCGCATCCTGCATACCGCCGAGAATCTGGGCTATCGACCGAATGTAGCGGCCCGCAGCCTGCGCACCGAGCGATCGAGCACGGTGGGCATTATCGCAGATGACATCATCGGCCCGTTCGCAACAAAAATCATTCGTGGCATCCAGGATCGCCTGAAGCCGCGTGGCTATCTCTGTGTCATCATCAGCGCAGACTGGGACCCCGATACCGAACGCGAAGCCATCCGCGATCTGGTCAGTCGCTCGATCGACGGCATCATTTTCTGCGAGACATGGCATAAAGCTGCCGTTGAGATGCTCGACGTAGCAAGTAAACCCTACGTGTTCGTGCATCGCCAATTTGCAG
This sequence comes from uncultured Chloroflexota bacterium, assembly GCA_903879975.1. Taxonomy (GTDB): domain Bacteria; phylum Chloroflexota; class Anaerolineae; order Caldilineales; family Caldilineaceae; genus Caldilinea. The sequence goes on from CAIRNL010000122.1 coordinate 3,284, forward strand.
TCCCTGGCCAGTTCTCGGCAATCCCAGATGAACAGTTTGGTGCGCAGCTCGCCACTGCTCATTTGATCCGCGCCGGGCACCGTCGCATCGGCTACATCAACGGACCCGAGCACTTCTATGCGTCGGAGGTGCGCCTACAGGGCTATCAGCTCGAGCTGGCCAGGGCCAACATCGCCTACGATCCGGCTTTGGTCGTACGCGGCGACTGGCAGGTAGATGGAGGCTATGCAGCAGCGCGTCAGCTGCTGCACGCGGTGCCTCGCCTGACCGCGATCTTTGCCGGCAACGACCTGATGGCAGCCGGGACAATCTATGCGCTGCGCGATGCCGGCTTGCAGGTGCCGCAGGACGTTGCCGTCGTCGGCTACGACGATCGCGAGATCAGCCGCATTTTCCGGCCAGCACTCACCACCGTGACATTGCCCTGCTATGAAATGGGGGCGGCTTCGGCCCATATGCTGCTCGAACGTATGGCCGGTGGGAGCGACGCGGGCGAGGAAGTCAAGGTGCGCGGCCAGCTGATCGTGCGTCAGTCATGCGGGGTGGCATGAGCGGAGTGCCAGGACGGACAGGTGCGTTTCCTGTCCCGAGGGTACAATACGCCCGCCAGGACTTTGTGATAGACGGCAACCTTGCCGTTGATCGATTGTTTCTATCTTTATAGGAGGAAA
>CAIRNL010000123.1 GCA_903879975.1 uncultured Chloroflexota bacterium
CAGTGCGCAGCAAAACGCGACCAGATCAACGCCCGTTGCTGAACCTGCGGACTTTCCCATTGTGGGCATCGGCGCCTCTGCTGGCGGGCTGACAGCGTTCAGAGCATTTCTGTCGGGCATCCCGGCCAACACGGCGACCGGTATTGCATTTGTATTTGTACAGCACCTCGCACCGGATCACCTCAGCGTGCTGGGCAACTTGCTCAAACACTACACGAGCATGAGCGTCCATGAAGTCGAAGACGGTATGCGCCTCGAACCTGACAATATCTACCTGATTCCGCCGAACTATGACATGGCGTTGTTGCATGGCACTCTGCAGTTATTGCCACCGATGACGGCGCGCGGCTTGCGGCTGCCAATCGACTTTTTCTTTCGTTCGCTTGCTCAGGATCAGCGTGGGCGAGCCATCGGCATCGTCCTGTCGGGCACCGGCACGGATGGCACGTTGGGTGCACGTGCCATTAAAGGTGAAGGCGGGTTGATCATGGCCCAGGATCCGCAAAGCGCAGAATATGAGGGCATGCCGGCCAGTGTGATCGCTGCCGGAGCCGCGGACCATGTTCTCCCACCGGCTGATATGCCGGTTCAACTTTTGGCCTACGCAAGTCAGCAGTTCGGCAGCAGTTTGCAAGACCAATACAGGCACACACCCACCCTGACACATACGCTCAACCAGATCTGTGCCGTCATCCGTGCTCAGACCGGCCATGACTTTGCCCAGTACAAAGAAAATACGATCGTGCGGCGCGTGGGCCGGCGGATGGCTCTTCAACAGATCGGCACTATGGAGATGTATCTGCGCTTCCTGCGAAATTCGCCGGTCGAGGTAGAAGCGCTCTTCCGCGACCTCTTGATCGGCGTGACCAACTTTTTCCGCGATCCGGAGGCATTTGTTGCCCTGGTGGAAAAAGCCTTCCCGCGCCTGTTCGAAAACAAGGCGCCGGAAGATACGGTGCGCATCTGGGTAAGTGGCTGCTCCACGGGGGAGGAGGCATACTCGATTGCAATGTTGCTCCGTGAGTATACGGATACGCATGCACTGCGACAAAGAGTACAGATTTTTGCCACGGATATTGATGGCAACGCAATTGTCCAGGCAAGGACCGGGCTGTTCCCTGCCAACATCGTCGCTGATATCTCTGCGGAGCGGTTGACCCGCCATTTTGTGCCGGAATCGGGCAACGCTTATTACCGAATCAAGAAGTCGATTCGCGCGATGTTGCTTTTTTCCGAGCAGGATCTGATCAAAGACCCGCCTTTCTCCAAGGTTGACCTGATCAGCTGCCGAAACGTCCTGATCTACATGAACATAGCGTTGCAGAGGAAGTTGATCTCCTTGTTCCACTACGCGCTGAACCCTGCAGGCATTTTGTTTCTGGGCACGTCCGAGAGCGCGAGCGAGCATACGCCGCTCTTTGTCGCCCTCGACAGCAAATGGAAAATCTACATGCGACAGCAAGACTTGGCCACCGCGCCGAGTTTCGCAGTGTCCAAATGGTCGCCTGCCCCGATACACTCCTTGGTAAGTGAAGAGATGGTAAAACGCAGCAAGCCACAGCAAGACCCGCTCGATCTGCGCAGATTGACCGAATCCGCTCTTCTTACTCACTATGGGCAGGTTGGCATCCTGGTCAATCGCCAGGGGGAGATTTGCTTCATCCACGGGCGCACTGGCAAGTATCTGGAGCCAGCGCAAGGGGATGCTTCGATCAATGTTTTCACAATGGCACGTGAGGGCTTGCGTCGGGAGTTGATGACTGCGTTCCACAAAGCGGTAACGCATAACGAGACGGTGAACTTTGGCGGGCTGCGTATCAGCACCGACGGTGACACCATTGCCGCACAGCTGACTGTAAAACCGATTTTGCTTGCTGCCGAGTCAGGCGATCCCAACCTCTTTCTGGTCATCCTGGAGGAAGTCCATGTGGACCTGCCTACAACGAAGAAAGGGACAGCTCAAGCGAGTGAGCAGGTAGGGGAGGACGTCGCTGCACGGCTTGCCTATCTTGAACACGAACTGGCGACCAAAGAAGAGTCTCTGCGATCTACCTTTGAGGAGATGGAAACCGCCAACGAGGAACTGCGCTCGGCCAACGAGGAGTTACAGTCCGTCAACGAGGAACTGCAATCGACCAATGAGGAGATGGAAACTTCCAGGGAAGAATTGCAGTCTGTCAATGAGGAACTGGCCACCGTCAACGCTGAACTGCAGGCAAAGGTGACGGAACTGTTGCGCACTAACGATGATATGAACAACCTGATGGCCGGCACCGGTATCGGCACGTTGTTCGTCGATCATCAGTTGCGCATCACGCGCTTTACGCCGGCCATCACCCATGTGCTGAATCTGATTCAGAGCGATATCGGGCGCCCAGTCGGCCATATCGTCTCAAACTTCGCTGGGTACGGCAACCTGGTCGACGACATCAAGGCGGTTCAGGACGATCTCCAACCGCGTGAAGCCACGCTCAAGACGAACATGGGCTCGTGGTATCTCATGCGGATCAGTCCCTATCGCACGATTAACAACGTGATCGAAGGAGCGGTGATTACCTTTGTGGATATCACCGAACGCCGGCAGGCCGAGTCCACTGTCCAGGTGCAACTGGCCGAGATTACTTCATATTACGACAATGCACCGATCGGCCTCGCAGTGCTTGACAGTGAACTGCGCTTTGTTCGCATCAACAAACACATGGCTGCAATCAACGGTTTTCCACCTAGCGTGCATATCGGCCAGCCAATCGCTGCAATCACACCGGACCTGGCCGAACGAGCACAGCAGATCGCTGCACAGGTGCGAGTGACCGGCGAACCCGTCGTGGATCAGCGCGTCACGGGTGAAACAGAGGGCGAGCCGGGCATCCGGCGGACGTGGCAGGCAGGATGGTACCCGCTGAAAGATGGCGAGGGCACGCTTACCGGCTTCTCCGTGATTATGTATGAACTGACTGACGGGCACCAGGCCGCAGGCGGATAGCCGCTTCCTGCAGGCGACCTGAACGAAGAGAGGCCGACAGCATTGGCTGCTGGCAGGGAGAGACATCATGAGCCGGCCAGAAGACAAGCCGAACCGTTCTTCGACGACCGAGTCTAATCAGAGTCTGCGCCGGCGTGCCGAAGAAGCGCTCTCAGCTTCACCGGAACCCGACGTCGACAATTTGTCGCGCAGCGAAATTCGCCGCTTGCTGCACGAGCTTGGTGTGCATCAGATCGAACTGGAGATGCAAAATGAGGAGCTGCGCCGCACACAGGATGCCCTCTTGGCAGCGCGGACGCGTTACTTCGACCTCTACGATCTGGCCCCTGTTGGTTATCTGACCGTAGACGAAACCAGCGCGATCCTCGAATCGAATCTTGCCGCAGCGACTATGCTGGGTAGGATGCGTCAGTCGCTAACCAAATCTCTCTTCACCCGTTACATCCTGGCCGAGGATCAGGATCAATTCTACTTGCATCGCAAACGCTTGCTGGCCACCGGCGAAATGCAGCAGTTTGAAGTGCGGCTCACGCGCTTGAATGGCAGCGTCTTTTGGGCGCGCCTGGACGCATCCCTGGCATTCGATGAAAAGAGCAATTCGCCACTCTGCCTGCTGACGATGATCGACGTCGATGAAGTGAAGAAGCAGGCGGAGGTGATGATGCTGAATACTGTGATCGTCCATAAGGCTACAGACGCCATTTTCACGACCGGTCCAGCCCCCGATTACATCATCACGAGTTGGAACCCTGGCGCTGAGGCCATCTATGGGTGGAGCGCTCACGAGGCCATTGGCCGGTCAGCCCAGTTTCTGTGCAACGAATATCCTGGCCGTGCTCCCGACACGGTGTACCGTGACATCGTGGCGACCGGCGAGTATACGGGCGAGGTCATTCAGACGACCAAGGATGGCGATCGGGTGTCCATTGACAGCCGAGTCGTCGCGCGCTCCGATCAACAGGGCAATATTACCGGATGGATCAGCGTGAATCGCAATATCACCGCACAAAAGCAGGCTGAAGCCACGCTCAGGCGGAGCCAGCATAATCTTGCCGAGGCACAGCAGATCGGCCACATCGGCAGTTGGGAGTGGGATGTGCCACATGCCGTGATCTTCTGGTCGGACGAACTCTACCGTATCTTTGGCGTCGAAAAGGACTTTCCACTGACTGCTGCGTCCATCGCGACGAAAATTCACCCGGATGATGGCGCCTTGAACAGCACCAAAATTCAGCAGGTGCTGGCTACCGGCGACCCTGTTGAGTATGAATGTCGCATCATCCGGCCGGATGGTAGAATCCGCTACATCGAACAGCGTATCGTTGCCGAATGTAACCTCGATGGTGCGCCGGAGCGACTGACCGGCATCACGCAGGACATTACCGAACGCAAGCGTGCCGACGCAGAGCATGAGGCACTGCGCTCTCGCCTCTCCGAGGCAGAACGAATGGAGATGGTCGGACGCCTGGCCGGCGGCATCGCCCACGACTTCAATAATATGCTGGCGGTCATCCTCATGCGCGCTGAAATCGGTATGCAGACAACGACGGCGGCAGACCCCATCTTTCGCCATCTTGGCGAGATCTGTAAGGTTGCGCAGCGTTCGGCTGTACTGGTGCGCCAACTGCTCGGCTATGCAGGTAGACAGGTGATCGACCCGCGCGCGCTGAACCTGAACGCAACTATTGAGGGGATGCTCACATTGCTGCGCGAGTTGCTGGGTGAGGAAGTTGAACTGATCTTCAGCCCTGCGCCTGGTTTGTGGTCAGTCTACATGGATCCGTCGCAGGTGGATCAAATTCTCGTCAATCTCTGCATCAATGCCCGCGACGCAATCAGCGCTGCGGGGCGCGTCATTGTCAAAACAGCCAACGTCGAGACCGAACAGGAAATCTGGGCGACCGGCTTTGTGATCACACCGGGTGAATATATGGTCTTGTCGGTCACTGATGACGGCTGTGGGATGGAACCGGAAGTGCGCGAACATATCTTCGAACCCTTTTATACGACGAAGCCTGTCGGCAAAGGCCGTGGCCTCGGCCTGGCGACCGTCTACGGCATCGTGAAACAGAATAATGGCGATATTCAGGTGTATAGCGAGCCAGGGATCGGCTCAACCTTCAACATCTATCTGCCCCGGCACCGCGTTGATGCCGTGCCGGAACCCGATACCAGCAAGCGCATGCTGCCGATGGGCGGCAGTGAGAGAATTCTGCTGGTCGAAGACAAGCAGAATCTCCTGCACAGCACCACGGAAGTTCTGCGTCAGTTTGGCTATATTGTGACCGAGACCGAATCGCCGATTGAGGCGGAACGGATCGCAGCCGATGGAACGATACGCTTTGACCTGTTGGTGACCGATGTCATCATGCCGCACATGGATGGGCACGAACTCGCACTGCGCGTCGCCGTCCATCAACCGCACATCAAGTGCCTGTACATCTCCGGCTATCCAGCTGAATTTCTTGCCCGTCGTGGACTGTTGGGGCAGGACGTGCACTTGCTGCAAAAGCCATTCTCACTGGCCGATTTGGCGGACAAGATCAGGATGGCTCTGGAGAGGTAACGCCCGCGTCATGCGGCCAAAGATGAAGGCCTCACCTGTCGCCACGAGCGCCACGATCCATAGCACTGTGCCCGCATTGGCGACCAGAAATGCCGGATCGAGCCACATGCCAGCCGGTACGAAGAAAAGCGAGGCGAAGATCTCCGCAATGCCGTTGGTCATCTATCTCTTCTATGTTGTGGCAGTGGCCCTCATTGCTGGATCGCTCGGCTATGGCCTCGTCGTCGCTTTGATGGGCGCAGTCGGCATGCATTTTGGCTTGCTGACCTGGATCATTGGCGTCGTTGTGGCTGTGGCCCTGGCCTTTGTCACGCTGCGCTTCAATCTGGCCCAGTATGTGATCATCGTCGCCACCGCGTGGGGAGGGGCGGCCATGACCAGAGTGCCGATGGCCATAGGCGTGAATGGGGTCTCAATCGAACGGGCAAGCGGTAATCTCATCGGTTCCATGTTCGAGGGATCGCCTTTCTGGACCGTCATCTTCGTGATTATGGCTGTGGCGGGCGCCTTTGTCCAGTGGCGTGCTAGCCAAATCTGTAAGTTGGAACCCTACGAGAACTGCATCTAACGTGATGGGATGTAGAAACCAGGATTTTCGGGTACCGCCCGCTGCCGAGAGGGCGAACTTGCAAAGCCCTGGTTTCTATCGACCTTCCCTGTAGCGCAGGAGAATGTCATCCACGACCGGCAGGTTCGTACGCCTCAACGTGTCCCGGCACCTGACTGTGCAGCCTGTTCGGCCAGCGCCGCAGCAACGCGAGCGATCAGATCGTACGGAATTGGCTGATCGAGCGGAAATTTGAGATTACCCTTCTCGCCGCGATAAGGCAGTAGCTCCGGGGCTAGTGCCTTATCGCCGTGCAACGGCGGGTAGATGCCGATATGCCTCTTGAAGGCGGCGTAGAAGAAAAAGACACGCCTGTGCCGGAAGGCAGGCATCTGATAACTGATCGTCTCCTGCGCGTCCGGCACCACGCGTCGAACGATCGACCGGATCTTTTCCAGGATCGGGCGAACGTCGGCCGG
>CAIRNL010000124.1 GCA_903879975.1 uncultured Chloroflexota bacterium
AGCAAGACCGCTGTGCTGACGCTGCCTTCAGGGGAGACGTTGCCGCTGGGCGTGGACCTGCCGGCACTGGATCGCTCGCCGCATTCGGTGCACAGCGATCCGTCTGTGCCGTGTACATCGTGCCATATCAATGCGACGCGTTACCGCTATCCGCACCAGGAAAATCCGGCGCAGACTGTCTACGAGTTCCATGCAGCCGTATCGCAGAATTGCGAAAGCTGCCACTATCCGCACTTGCCGTTCCATGAAGAGGTCGATGCTGCACAATATGACCCGCCGACGTGCGCAGATTGCCACGGCAGCCACAATGTCGCTCGGGTCGAGGAGATGGCATCTGCCATGCCCGACAACTGCGTGCGTTGCCATACCGACCGCTCGCGCGACTGGGTCAAAGATTTCTTGGAACCGCGCCCAGGTTTTGGCGACGGTGCCGAAGGGTATGCAGGCAGTATGCGCTGTGCCGGCTGCCATGAAGACAAGTATTTCACCTGGACCGAGACGCTCCACGCCAAGGTGATCCAGAACCCGATCACACATCCAGATGCAGTCGTCGGTGACTTTCTCACCGAAGATGCTGACCTGACCTTCGCGTTGGACGATGTCACCTACACCGTCGGCAGCCGCCTCCGGCAGATGTATCTGGCCCAGACGGTCAGCGATACTTTTCATATCTTACCTGCGCAGTGGAATGTTGCCACCGCAGAGTGGGTGCCCTATCATCCCGCAGATTGGCAGGAAACTGATTGGCGTGACGAGTGCGCAGGCTGTCATGTGACCGGGCTGGACATGGCAACGGGCACGTTCAAGGAGTTTGGCGTCGGCTGTGAGAGTTGCCACGGGCCAGGCAAAGCGCATGCCTCCGATCCCGAGAACATTCAACCGTTTGCCGCTGTCGATGCCCAGGTCTGTGGCGCCTGCCATAGTCGCGGCACGGCGCCCGATGGGCATCCTTTCCCGACAACGTTCAAGCCGGGTGATACGTTGGCGGAACACTTTACCTTTGCCGACGACGAATCTTCACGATGGGCAGATGGCAGCGCCAAGCTGAACCATCAACAGTACACCGACTGGCAGATGGGCAGTTCTATGCAGCAGGCGCCCGACATGAGTTGCACGACTTGCCACCATGTGCACGAAGGAGGACCCGGGCCAAGCCAACTCAAGGATGCCGACGAAAATGCACTCTGTGTCTCCTGCCACGCGCCCCAAGCAGCTATTGTGAAACATACGCCGTTCCATGAATCGGCCCTGAGCCAGCGCACGTTCAATTGCTCGGATTGTCATATGCCCAAGATGGCGACGAGCGCCACCTCATATGACATTCACAACCACTCGTTGCTGCAGCCCGACCCGCAGGGTACGATCGATCACGGCGGCCTGGCGGCGATGCCGAATGCCTGCAACAACTGCCACATGCGGCCGGGCGAGGACCCTCAGTGGGCAGCACAGACGATCGCTTATGCCAAAGAGCTGGCACCCCCTGTAGCAGGCGGATTCTTCGGCCCGGGGCCGACACCTACCTCACCGCCGCCGCCAACGCCGATGGCTGCAGCAGGGCAGGCGCCGGTCGTGTCAGACGAGATGGAAATCAGGGTGTGGATTCGCTGGACACTCTACGCTATGGCCGGTTTCTTCGGCTTCATGCTCTGCGCGTGGGCGTTCTACAAACTTCGGTCGAGAGGGGCAACACATGCTTAATTGGCTGAACCGGCTGGGCGCATGGCTTGATCGAACGGCGCGTCGTTCCTGGGCGGGGATCGCGCGCTTCTTCTGGCCCGATCCGCACTCCTCTATCTGGCGCCGATTGCTCCCCTACGCGACGCTGCTCGGGGCGCTGGCAGTGTCCTTTCTGATCGGTGGCGCCGGTTGGGAACTGACCAACAGCAACGAGTTCTGTGGGCTGGCCTGCCATACGATGCCGCCAGAGTACGTTTCCTATCTCAATTCCCCCCATAACCGCGTGAAATGCGTGGAATGTCATATCGGCCGCGCAACCATTGCTACCCAGTTCACCCGCAAGGCGCACGATATTTCGCACGTCGTCAAGTATCTCGGCACAGGCTATGAGACGCCGATCTATGTCAAAGGCTTGCGCCCGGCCCAGGATATCTGCGAACGCTGCCACAGCCCAGAGAAATTCTCGGCCAATAGCCAGATGGTCATTAAACGCTATGACGCTGAGAAGAATAATCAGCTGAACGAGACTTTTTTGTCTTTCAAGACGGGCGGCGGTACGGCGCGCGAAGGACTTGGGAAGGGCATTCACTGGCACATCGAGAATGATATCGAATATATCTTCACCGACGATAAGAACCTGCAACTGGAGATTCCCTGGGTCAAGGTGACCAATGCCGCCACCGGCGAAACTGAGGTCTTTACGGACGTTGAAGCCGACCTGCCGCCCGACTTTGTCGAGAAAAACCAGGACAATATCCGGCAGATGGATTGTGTTACCTGTCACAATCGCAATTCACATGAGTTCAAGACGCCCGATCAGGCACTTGACGACGCCATGGCGCGCAACATCATTTCCCCAGAGATTCCGTACTTCAAGCAGAACGTCATTGCGATCATGGAGCGCGAGTATCCCACCATGGGTCACGCCTACAGCGCATTGGAAGGACTCAAGGGCTACTATACCGCCAACTGGTCCGACTATTACGCTGCCAATACTGACAAGATCAATGCTGCCATCGCAGAGGTGAAACGACTCTATGGCGAGATGGTCTATCCGAATATGCAGGTCACGTGGAACACCCATCCCAACAACGCCGAGCACAAAGATTGGCCTGGTTGTTTCCGCTGTCATGATGGCAAGCATCTGAATGAACAACAAGAGAGTATTCGGATCGAGTGCAATCTGTGTCACAGTATCCCGGAAAAGGCGCCGGTGGATGGCAGCACTGCGTACATGCCGCTCAGCGATCCCTTCGAACCTGAGTCCCACGTGGATAGTAACTGGACTGCACGCCACCGCTTCGAGTTTGACAGCACCTGTGCGGGTTGCCACGATGTTTCGAACCCCGGTGGCACGGATGACTCCAGTTTCTGTGCCAATAGCGCCTGCCACGCTACCGAATGGAAATTCGCCGGTCTCGATGCGACCGGTATTGTCGAGTTAACCAATCAACTGCCGGAGCTTCTACCAAGCTATCCGGAAGCGGATTTGACCTGGGATGATCTGGTCAGCCCAATTTTGTCGGCACGCTGCGTTGCCTGTCACGGCGGTACGGCAGGCCTCTATCTGGACACATATGAAGGCGTTATGGCCGGCGGCAATCTCGGCCCAGCGCTCGTGCCCGGCGATGCTGGTGCCAGCCTGCTCATCCAACTGCAACGCAAAGGCCATCCCAATAGTCTGCCGCCTGAAGAGCTAGACTGGATTATCCAATGGATCAATGCAGGAGCGCCCGAGTCCTAATCGTTCACGCGTACCACGTGCTGCTCTATGGTGCGTGGGGTATCGCTGTCGGCTTTGCACTGTTTGTCAGCCGGCCGGCTGCCGCCCAGGCGTTGCAGCCGGTTCCCCCTGATTCAGCCTGCAAGCTCTGCCATATCGGTAATACGGAGACCGTTCTTCTTCCTTCAGGCGAGACGCTGAACGTCGGCATCGATCCCGTGCAGTTAGACGATTCGGTGCACGGGGCGCATGCAGCCGCGCCGGTCTTTTGCACCGATTGCCACCGGCCTCAGCAGCGCTATCAGTACCCGCATGAGCCAAACCCGGCCAACAGTCTCAGCGAATTCACAGCTGAAATTGCCGGCAATTGTCAACAGTGTCATACGTCGGCAGAACTGCATAACCCTGGGCACCTCCAGGCGCAGGACGAGACCAACCTGCCCAATTGTGTCAACTGTCATGGCGGACACGATGTAAACCCGGCCGCAGACTTCGCAGCTGATCCTGTGGGCACGTGCCAGTCCTGTCATCAGGATTTCGCAGACCCTCACATTGCCGAAGTCCACGCAGAGGTCGTGCAGAATTTCGGGCCGGACCAATCTTGCCAGACGTGCCATGCCAGCACGCCACAGACAGAAGATGCCAAGTGCCAGATATGTCACAGTCTGCTCAGCAGCCAACTGTCACTGCCCTCCGGCGATACGGTCGACCTGCAAGTCAACCCCCACGATCTGGTCACCTCCGTGCACGGTGAGCAGGTGATCAATGGTCAACAATACACGACACTGCGCTGCACGGATTGCCACAAGGAGCAGGGGGTATGGGGCTTCCCCCACCAGCCTATCGATTCTCAGACTCGCCGAGAGCTTACCATCAATATGCAGCAGGTCTGTCAGGATTGTCATAAGGACATCTATGACCGCAGTGCCGATGGTGTTCATGCCCAGCATATTAGCGAGGGTAATCTGGAAGCTGCAACCTGTGAGGACTGCCACGGTAACCATGCGATTCAGGACCCGGACAACCCGCGCGAGCGCGTGTCGCAGACCTGTGGCAACTGCCACTCGTCGATCAACGATCAATATGGAGCAAGCGTACACGGCGCAGCACTGTTGGGTGAGGAGAACCCAGACGTGCCTGTCTGCACGGACTGCCACGGTGTCCATAATATCCCGGATCCGACGACGGCTGAATTCCGCCTCAGTTCCCCATACATGTGCGGGCGTTGCCATGCCGATCACGAGTTGATGGGCAAGTACGGTATCTCGACCGATGTGTTCGATACCTATGTGGCAGATTTCCACGGCACGACTGTCACACTCTTCGAGCGCCAATCGCCGCATGAAGAGTCGAACAAGGCAGTCTGCTACGACTGTCACGGCGTCCACAATATTCTGCCAGCGACGGACGAGAATTCACAGGTCATCAAGGCGAACCTGTTGACGACGTGCCGTCAGTGTCATCCGGATGCCAACGACAATTTCCCCGATTCCTGGACCAGTCATTTCAAACCTTCCATCGAACATAACCCACTGGTCTATTTTGTCGATCTCTTCTACCTGATCGTGATCCCGGCGACGGTCGGTGGTTTCCTCCTCTTCATTGGTTCAGACATCTTCCGGCAAGTGCGCGAGCGTTTCCAGCGCAAGTCAAAGGAATCGCACGATGAGTAACAAAACGAGTAATGCACCAGGCAAATACCGGCGGTTTGATCTCTTTCAGCGCGTGGAACATGCGCTGTTGATCACTAGTTTTACGCTGCTGGTGATAACGGGCCTGCCACAGAAGTTCTCCAGCCAGCCATGGGCAGAGTGGATGATCATGGCCATGGGCGGCATCGAACTGGTGCGGATTGTTCATCGCATTGCGGCTGTGCTCCTGATTGCTGAGACGATGGTTCACTTCGGCGTGCTGACGTACAAGGTATTCGTCAAACGCGTGCCGCTGACGATGCTGCCTTCCTTGCAGGATGCAAAGGATGGTATCCAGGCGCTCTCCTATAACCTGGGCTTCATTCGGAACGCGCCGCGCATGGGGCGTTACAGTTTCGGCGAAAAGGTTGAGTACTGGGCCGTGATCTGGGGAACGCTGGTCATGGTGATTACCGGATTCACGCTGTGGAATCCCATCGCTACAACGTACTTCCTCCCCGGCCAGCTCATCCCAGCCGCCAAAGCCGCACATGGCGGCGAAGCTTTGCTGGCTGTGCTCTCCATCATCACGTGGCACTTCTACAACGTGCATCTGAAGCAGTTCAATCGCAGTATGTTTACCGGCTACATCAGCCACCATGAAATGTCTGAGGAACATGCGTTGGAACTGGAGCAGATTCAGAAGGGACAACTGCCGCCGCCGGCAGATCCAATCGGTGTGCGTCGCCGCCAACGTATCTTTGTGCCGATTGCGCTGCTTATGATGTTGGTGGCTATCGTCGGTCTCTACTTCTTTGTTACCTTTGAACAGACGGCAATCACGACGGTGCCGCGCCAGGAGATTGATGTCTTTGTTCCTTCTACGCCGGCGCCCGAGCAGTCCAGTGGTTGATAGGAGATGAAACTGACAGCATCTAGCCCTGCACGCCCTCACCGATCCGTCCCAGGATCGGTGGGTGCCTTTCGCAGAAGTTGCGTAAGCGCAGTCCCTCTGGACAGAAATGGAGCGCCCTGAACCGGTTGCGCCAGAGCAGGAAAAGGTGTAAGATTGTACAGAATCTTACTTTCTATGGTGGATCTCCTGGCTCTGTTTGCACATGCTGTGCGGAAGCAGCAGTATTCGATATGGGGAGTCATTGGCCAGCTTTGAAAAGCCAAGAAAGGAGGAGGGGGCAAGAAACAAATGGACTCGTCGGATTTTGTATTTTTCTTTTTTCTCAAGTCCGTGCAGATGGACAACGACGTAACCCGAAGGGGGGTAACCGAGTGAGAAAGAGCCTGTTTTTCGTTTGTGCGGTAATGACAGCGATGCTCGTTCTGGTGCTGGCGGCAGGTGTGGCCAGCGCTGCCGCGCCGGCGCAGGCTGAACCAACCGAACCTACACCAGTGCAGGTGCCTTTCCTGGACGAATGGATGGCCTCCGGCCATGCTGACGCCGCCGCGGAAGCATTTGTGCACTGGAACGAAGATGATCCGGCCGTGGTGCCCGAGAGCTGTGCCAAGTGTCACAGCAGCACCGGCTACCAGGATTTCCTGGGCGCCGACGGCACCGAAGCCGGCAAGGTGGATGCGCCGCATCCCGTGGGTACGGTGGTGGACTGCGTAGCATGCCATAACGATGTGACTGTCACCAAGGACAGTGTGATGATGCCTTCAGGCCTTGAGATCACTGGCCTGGGCGATGAGTCGCGCTGTATGGAGTGCCACCAGGGGCGAGAGTCTAAGATCAGTGTGGACAAGGTCATCGCCGACGCTGGGGTCGATGCTGACACTGTCAGTGAAAATCTCAGCTTCCGAAATATCCATTACTACGCTGCAGCCGCTACCAAGTACGGTACGCTGGCCAAAGGTGGCTATGAATATGACGGGAACAGCTATGACGCCATGTTCGCCCATGTCGAAGGCTACGAGACCTGCATCGACTGCCATAATTCCCATACGCTGGAACTGGACCTGGAAGGCTGCACAACCTGTCA
>CAIRNL010000125.1 GCA_903879975.1 uncultured Chloroflexota bacterium
ATCAAGGCATCGCCGACCTCTACAGGACTGCACAAGCCGATGGCACCTTTTGTTATACGTTTTTCAAGGCGTTTGGGGTCAAGTAGAGACTGCTGAACAACCACGCTGTACCGCTTCTACGCCGAGCGGAGACCACCGCTGTGCCTCAGCGACCCCTGCTCTGGCCGCGAAGATCGGCGCCACCGTCGCCCACACCCCACGCCAGAGGAGAACCGCCGTATCAACCGCTATCGGCATCGCTGGCTGCCCTGAATGGAAGCGCCGACAGGCAGAGAGGGAGCTGCCAGGGGCTGCCCGAGGGTCGGCTGATTCCGTGGCCTGCACAGCCGACCCGAATCGTGAGGAAACCCCACCCCCCCGTCAGGCGGCGAGCGGCCCTGGACGACTTCCTCCTCGTGCCGGGCAGCGACTTCCGCATCGCCAAATGCCCGGTCACACCAAATCGCCAGGTCTGTGCAAGGTAATTCAGGGCTTTTTTCAGCTGTGCTGAGTTTTGATTGTCCAAATTTGTGGGTCCACTCTACTGCGTCTTGGTAGCCCGCCAATTCTTCTTCGGGTACGGAAGAACTGGCAGCGACGCAGGAGGCGCTGCGTCAGGTGAACCGTTCAGAGCCCCGACCGTAAGGGAGGGTCTTTCTCTTGCTTGCATTTCCCCGCCATCGGTGCACCTTGTTGCTGCACGACAGGCGGATCGCCGCCCCTGCATACGTTGGATGCCAGAGGAAGCGTGTGCTGGCGTGTCGAAGAACCCTCCCTGACGGTCTGGGCGCTGAGCAGGCTTGTGAAGTGAGCCAGTCGAAACGCTAGCTGTCCAATGACGCATGACGAGATACAAGTTGTGTTATGTACAAATTGATCGTACAATCGCATACAATCGATTGAAGTCGCCCGCCCTGGAGGTGTATGAGACCTCGCCCTGTCAGACTTCAGGCTGAAACCACACAATGTAGATTGCGCGACCGTCATAGGATCTATGTCGACGTTATTTCGCCGCGTCCAAGTGCACCCTGTGCCGCTCTGCAAAAATTCGCCCGTTTTACAAACTCCGTGACAGCAGCTGCACCGCGCGCTAT
The DNA here is from genome assembly GCA_903879975.1 of uncultured Chloroflexota bacterium. Lineage (GTDB taxonomy): Bacteria > Chloroflexota > Anaerolineae > Caldilineales > Caldilineaceae > Caldilinea. The sequence goes on from CAIRNL010000125.1 coordinate 1,074, forward strand.
GCTCGGAGAGGCGCTTCCTGTCCGGAAGCAGTTGTACAAATTTCATGCAGGAAATTGACTGAAGAGGTGTCCATTTGCCAAAACTATTGCTTTTTCACATAGGTCCAGTGCAAAGCTTCATCACCAGCGCACGACGCAGTCGAGACTTGTGGTTTGGTTCTTGGCTGCTGAGCGACCTGTCCAAAGCTGCGGCATACGCCATTGCAGATCGGCACGGGATAGGCGCACTCGTGTTTCCTGCGCCTGTGACGTTGGAAGATCTCCTGCCGAACAGCGGTCTAATTGTTGCGAACAAAATCCTGGCGTACATCGACGGCGATCTGGGAAAGACGCCACAACAGGTCGAAGGGGAGGTGAGATGCCGCCTGGCACAGGTGGCCGGCGCAGCGTTCGACATTGTGGCCAGCGATAAAGGGAACAACTACTTCAATCGTGTCGTCGCTGAAGCCCAAATCGCAGATTTGCCAGAGATCTACTGGGTTGCGCTTCCGTGTGACGATCGGTCTGAATTTCGCCGACAGCGAGACCGTCTCGAAGCCTTGATGGCGGCGCGCAAAAACACTCGTCCATTCAAGCAACCGGATGCTTGGGCGGCCCAAATACCCAAGTCGTCCTTAGATGGGCTGCGTGAGTCCGTTATCGACGAAGCTCTATACGAACGCGCTGCCGGCGAAAGCGAGGCCGGTCTACTCAATAGCGAGCGCCTGTACAGGCTCTTCAAAGCGCGTCGTGCCGAAAGACTCTCCGGTGTCGACCTGATGAAACGCCTGGGCAATCCTGCAACTGCTACACCCTTTCCCAGCACATCGCACGTGGCGGCTCTGCCGGCCATCACCCGGCTGAGACGCCTTGCGCAAGAAGAACGCCGAGTGCTCGACTGGGCAAAAACCTACACCTTGACGCTGAAAACGTATGTATCTGCCGAGTTTGTCGAGCCGCTCTCCGGTCGCTTTGCTGTGCCAGAGCTGAACGGCCACGATGGGTCGATCCTCTATGAATCGAGATTGTGCGAGGATGACAAGCTGACGGGGGAGGGACTGAAAGCGGTTCGGAACGCCCTGTCGACTTTCCTGCAAGATAGCCTTGGCGCAGGAGTGGC
>CAIRNL010000126.1 GCA_903879975.1 uncultured Chloroflexota bacterium
CAAGAAACTGCGCACGAGTGGATTGCTGCGGTCGCCGCGCCAGGCAGGCTCGTAGGAGCTGAAACGCAGGGTGATGGAGGTCAGCGGGCCACAGACGGTGACCTCGGCCGGCTGTTCGGGCGCGGGACAAGGGGCGGGAGGAGCGGTCGTGTCGGCACGCCGGGCGGCCCAGGCGACTACCGCATCGACAAACTGCGCAGTGTCAAAATCCAGCGGCAGGCGGATGCCGCTGCCGGCGACAGCATGGTCTTGCATTGCAGCGTCGGTGAAGGTGGCCAGGCGGCGCAGGCTGGGCAACAGCTGATCGAAGGCCTTGTCGCGGCCGGCGTTGAAGTGGGCAGCGTAGCCTGCCAGCCAGTTCCAGAAATCGACGGCGACAGTGGCAACGCCAGCATCTGGCCCCGCAGTGTGCGCCATGGGCTGTGCAGCTTCCAGCTCGACGAGGAGACGCCCCTTGTAGCCGAGGGTGACGCGCGTCCAGTGGCTTGGCTCGCCGATGATACAGGCAACAGGCTGTGGTTCCTGCACGCCGTCAAAGCGGTTGCGGATGAAACGGGCGCCCTTGCTGCTCGCCGCCTCCTCTTCCACTGCGCCAACGACGACCAGCCGCACGCAGTGCTCGCGCGCCCAGCGGCTGCCGACGCGCGCTGCCGCTGCGGCAAAGGTGGCCAGCGCCCCTTTGGCATCGACGCTGCCACGGCCATACAGAACGGCGCCATCTGGCGCCGGCTCGACGCGCACAGGGATATCGCCCGGCACTGTGTCGATGTGGCCCAGCAGGACGATCGTGCGTGTGGCGTCTGCCGGCCCCATTTCGCCGACAGCATTGCCGGCATCATCGACAAAGGCGCGGTCATAGCCGGCTGCCAGCATCTGCTGCACCAGCCACGCGCTGGCTGCCTGCTCGTGACAGGAGAGCGAGGGAATGGCCACCAGCCCGTGCAGAAGGTCGACCGCCTGTTGCTGATTCATGGGCGGTCCAGGATCGCTCGCAGTGCGGCCACACCGATCTCAATCTCTTCCTCGGAGATCGTCAGCGGCGGCAGAAAGCGGATCACGTTCGGGCCGGCGGGCAGCGCGAGCACACTCTGCTCCTCCATCAGCGCCTTGAGATAGGGGCCAGCCTTCTGGCGCAGTTCGACGGCCAGCATCAGCCCAATGCCGCGGATGTCGCGCACCAGCGCTACGTCGACCAGTTCTGCGCGCAGGCGGCGTAGGAAGATCTCGCCCAGGGACGCCGCCCGCTCGATCAGCCCTTCCGCCTGGTAGGTTTCAATGGCTGCCAGCCCGGCCGCGCTGGCCAGCGGGTTCCCGCCGAAGGTACTGCCGTGCGCGCCTGGGTACAGCTTTTCCTGCACACACTCCGTGTAGGCAACAGCGCCCATGGGGAAGCCAGCGCCCAGCCCCTTGGCCAGGCAGATCATATCGGGCTGCAGGCCATGGTGCGCAAAGCCAAACCAGCGCCCGGTACGGCCGAAGCCAGTCTGGATTTCGTCAATCACAAGCATTGCGCCGCGTGCGCGGCAGAGCGCCTCGATCCCGCGCAGGAAGTCAGCGTCGCCGATGTTGACGCCACCCTCGCCCTGCACAACCTCCACGAAAATGGCGGCAACGCTGTCATCGAGCGCTTCTTCCACTGCAGCGAGGTTGTTGTAGGGAAGGTGTAACACATCGAGCAGCGGCTGAAAGGGTTCGCGGTATTTCTTTTCCCAGGTCAGCGAGACTGCGCCGACCGTGCGCCCGTGAAAAGCCGAGCGGAAGGCGATGGCGCGCGTGCGGCCGGTCGTGAGCCGGGCAAACTTGAGGGCACTGTCGATCGCTTCGGCGCCGCTATTGGCCAGAAAAACGTGGCTGAGGTGCGGCGGTAGCACTTCCACCAATTTGGCCGCGAAGCGGGCGCGCACATCGTTGTAGAGAAAACTCGGGCAGGAGATGAGGATCTGCGCCTGCTCGGCAATGGCTCTGCTCAGCGCTGGGTGGCAGTGGCCCAGCATCGCCACACCCTGTGCCGAGGTCAGGTCCAGATAACGCCGACCGTTCGTATCGTAGAACCAACAGCCCTGGCCACGGGCGATGACGGTTTCGTTGCGCCGCGCGGTCGTACCGCCAAGGATGGATTCCTCGATCGCGGCCAGGTTCGTGTCAATCGTTGTAGTCTGCATCAAACGTTCGCTTCCTATCCCAGATGCCGGCCGAATGCTCGGCAGGCCTGTCTGCATGATCCGTATGATCGGCCGGAGACGGCAACCCTATTTCTCTGGATCAGGATTCCACCAACAGGGTCCCTTCTCCTGGCGCGCCGCCATTGCCCGGACGCGGATATCCGTCGCAGCCTCTGCACGGAGTGGTTGGAATGACTGCGCTGCGGCAAACGCCTGATCCTGCTCATTGGGGAAACTGAGTCCCAGCAGCGCCACGTCAGGGTCAACCGTCAGCGTGTAATGGAGGCACTCGCTCACCGTCAGGCGCGGCAGTACGGCCACGACATCGTCGATGCCGCCGGAGGAGAGCTTGCCGCGTGGGCGGAGTTGGAGGGGCTGGTTGTAGCCTGCGGTATCGCCGAGGAGTTTTCCTGCGCCAAACGTCTTGAAGCAGATGCTGCCGACGCCGCGCCTCTTGGCCAGGGGCAGAATCTCAGTAATATAGCGTTCGTCCACAAAGGGGCCGACCGGGAACATGGCGATATCGCACAGGCCGGCAGCCATGGCCGCCTCGAGCACCTCGGGGTTGTGCGAAGAGATGCCGCCAAAACGTGTCTTGCCGGCCTCGATGCAGGCGGCAAGCTGGTCGAAGCCGCCGCCAGGTGCAGCCAGCTGCGCAAAGATCGCCATATCCGACAGGCCGTGAAAGACAAAGGCATCGGTATAGTCGAGTTGCAGCCGGCGCAGCGACGCCTCGATCTGTGGTGCGACCGGGTCGAGCAGGTCGTCGATCTTAGAGACGATGAAGAGTTTGTCGCGCATGCCTTTGACAGCCTCGCCGACAATCTGCTCAGAATAGCCGTCCTCATAGCCGGGCGCCGTGTCGACGACGTTCAGTCCGGCGTCGATGGCGCGGCGCAACGTGGCGACACAGGTCTCCAACGGCAGGCTGCGGTCAGCCAGGTCGCCAATGCCCAGCACGCTGGCGATGAAGCCGGTGCGCCCAAGCTCGCGACGCGGGGAAAATAGCGCTGCCTGTTCCATCTTGTCCCTCTTCGATGTCGAGAATTTAGATCGCATATGATTCGTCATCCCAGTGGCAGTATAGTAGTCGACTGGGCTTGCCGTCAACCGATTTGGGTGCCGCCGCCCGCCAACGCCGCCGAGATCGGCGCGTCGATCCGGCCGTCGGCAAAGATTACTTTTTGCACACCTTCACCGATCGCTTCGACTGCACCCATGACCTTCTTCTTCATGCGGCCTTCGGCAAACTGCATGAAGTCGTTGGCCTTGGCTTTGGGGATCTCCCGGATGAGCGTGGACTCATCCGGAAAGGCGCGCAACAGGCCAGGCACGTTACTCAAGATGATGAGCGCCTCGGCATTGAAGGCTGCGGCCACCATGGCCGCAGCGCGATCGCCGTCGACGTTGATGGCCTCCCCCTTATCGGACGCAGCGGGCGGTGTGAGCACGGGAAAGTAGCCGGCATCGAGCAGCGTGCGCAACAGGTGCGTGTTGATGCGGTCGACGGTGCCGGTCCAGTCGTCGCGCAGCACCATGCGTTTGCCGTCGACGCGCACGCGCAGTGTGTCCTTGCGCGTGCCTTCGAAGATGCGCCCGTCCAGCCCGCTCAAGCCGACCGCGTTGACGCCGGCCGTCTGCAACTTCTCCACCCACAGCTTGTTGAGCTGGCCGCAGTAGACCATCTCGAAGATCTCCAGCGTGCGGCGGTCCGTGCGGCGGCTGACGTAGCCGCTCTCGCTGGTGACGAACTGCGGGGGATGGCCCAGGGCCGTGGCTACTTCGTTGGTTGTCTCTGCACCGCCGTGGACGAGCAGGAGGTCGCGGCCTTGACCGCGCAGGGTAACGATATCGGCAACGACTGCGTCGATATTCAGGTCTTTGCCGCCGCCTACTTTGATGACAATCATGGAAACACCACTCCTTCATCACCCCGTTGCCTACACCGGATGCAACCCTGGGAAGGTCAACCCGACTGTCTCTTCCCAGCCATACATCACGTTCATCGCCTGCACTGCGCTGCCCGCAGCACCTTTCATCAGGTTGTCGATCGCCGCCATCGCCACGACACGGCCGGTTGCGAGGTCTAATTCGAAGCCAACGTCGGCGTAGTTGCTGCCCGCTAGAATCTTCGGCTCTGGATAGCGATAGATACCGGTGCGCTCCTTGACGATACGGACGAAGGGATCGTTCCGATAGACCTGGCGGTACGCCTTGAAGAGATCCTTCTCTTCTGTGCCTGGCTTGACGAAGACATGCGCTGTCGCCAGCACGCCGCGCACGTTGTCGACGGCGGTGGCGCTGAGGTGCACATCCGGCTGCGCGCCCACGCGCGCCAGCGCCTGGAGGATCTCTGCCGTGTGGCGGTGGCCAGTCGGCGCAAAGCTGCGCATCACACCGGCGCGCTCGGGGTGGTGTGTGGCTTCACTCGACTTGTTGCCGCCCTCGCTGGAGCCAACCTTGACCTCGCAGATAACGCCGCGTGACACATCCGCCAGGCCGGCGGCAAACAGTGGGTAGACGGCCAGGTTCGTTGCCGTCGCGTTGCAGCCGACCCCGCTGATATAGTGTGCGGATCGCATCTCTGCGCGGTACAGTTCAGGCAGGCCGTAGACGAACTTCTCCAGCCAGGCTGGGTTGGTGTGCGACTTACCATACCAGCGCACGTAATCGTCTGGGTTGCGCAGGCGAAAGTCGGCGCTGAGGTCGATGATACGCTCGGCCAGCCCGGCATAGTGGTCCATCTTCTCCATTGCGCTGCCGTGGGGCAGGCAGAGAAAGAGCAGGTCACACGGCTCGACGTCGGCCGCACTGACAAATTGCAGCTTCGTACGCCCGCGTAGATTGGGATGCGTGAAGTGCACAAAGGTACCGGCGTTGCGTTCGCTGGTCACCTGCCGCACAGCCACATGTGGGTGATCGAGCAGCAGACGCAGCAGTTCACCGCCCGTGTAGCCGCTGGCGCCGATAATTGAAACGGAAGCAAGTTGGCTCATGATGTTTGATCCATCGCTGCCCTAGCGCAGCCCTTGGACAGCGGCGCGTTCGATCATCAAGCCCGCTTTGTAGCGCGCCATGAATGCAACAAAGCCCTCGACATCACGCGGGTCGGGTGCGAGCGTGGTGGCGTCGACGCCAGCAAAGACCTTGGCGGCGAGATACTCTTCGAGGGATTCCTGTGCCGTTTTGCGCAGCATGTAGGCAGCCAACAGCGCAATACCCCACGCCCCACCCTCGCCCGCAGTCTCCATCACAGAGACTGGCACCTTCATCGCCGCAGCCATGATACGCTGGCCGACCTCTTTCGTCTTGAAGAAGCCGCCGTGTCCGAGAATCTGCTCGATCGCAACTTGTTCACGCTCGAGGAGGATATCCAGTCCGATGCGCAGCGCGCCGACCGATGCAAACAGGTGCGTGCGCATAAAATTGGCCAGCGTGAAGCGGCTGTTGGGTGTGCGCACGAAGAGCGGGCGTCCCTCCTCCATGTGCGTGATGTGCTCGCCCGACACATAGTTGTAGGCCAGCAGCCCGCCGCCGTCGGCATCGCCGGCCAGTGCCAGCCTGTAGAGCGTCTCGTAGAGTTGGGACTCGTGCAGCGATACACCCAGCGCAGCGGTGACTTCCTGAAAGAGGTCGACCCAGGCGTTGAGGTCAGAGGTGCAGTTGTTGCTGTGCACCATGGCGACCGGCTTGCCAGTGGGCGTCGTCACCAGGTCGATTTCGGGGTAGAGTTGCGACAGCGCCTTCTCCAGCACGATCATGGCAAAGACCGAGGTGCCGGCGGAGACGTTGCCGGTGCGCTCGGCCACGCTGTTGGTGGCGACCATACCGGTGCCGGCGTCGCCTTCCGGCGGGCAGAGCGGAATCCCTGGCTGCAACTCCCCGCTGGGATCGAGCAGCTTCGCCCCTTCAGCCGTGAGCGTCCCAGCCGGTGCACCCGCCACCCGCACGTCGGGCAGGATCGCGCGCAGCCGCCATGCGATGCCCTGATCGGCCAGCAGTGCGTCGAACTGTGCGATCCTATCTGTGTCGTACTCGTTGACCGTGCTGTCGATCGGGAACACACCCGACGCCTCGCCGATGCCCAACACCTGTTCATCGGTCAATTTCCAGTGCACGTAGCCAGCCAGCGTGGTCAGGTGGCTGATCTCCTTGACGTGCGGCTCCCCGTTCAAGATTGCCTGGTAGAGGTGCGCAATGCTCCATCGTTGGGGGATATTGAACTGGAACAATTCGGTGAGTTGCTGCGCCGCCTGACCGGTAATTGTATTGCGCCAGGTGCGGAAGGGTACGAGCAGGTTGCCGTTGCGGTCGAAGGGCATGTAGCCGTGCATCATCCCGCTGAAGCCGATCGCACCGATGGTGCGGAGCGGTGTGTTGTAGCGGGCCAGCACCGCATTGCGCAGATCTCGGTAGCTCGCCTGCAGGCCAGCCCAGATATCTTCGAGAGTATAGGTCCAGACGCCATTTTCATAGCGGTTCTCCCACTCATGGCTGCCTGCAGCGAGCGCGGTATTGTCCTCGCCGATGAGCACCGCCTTGATGCGCGTTGAGCCAAACTCAATGCCAAGGGCGGTCCGCCCGGCTTCGATTGCGGTACGGATATCGTTTTGGGTCATCCTGGTGCTCCTTCGGTCAATCGAAATTCGTTTTGTCGTTAGGCGCCGATAGAACTCTGCGCGGTCTATGTACTTGCCCCCGATGTCAGCGACACGGGATGGACGGCCGGGCCGCCGTTGCTCCAGCCATTGGCTGCCGCCCAGCCATCCCGGCCGACGCGCAGGCAGAAGTCGGCCATCCGCCCAGGAATATCGACCCCGGTGGGCGCAATACTGTTGCGGAATTCCATGGTGTAGTTGACCTCGTTGATGAGCAGGCCGCGCGCCGGGTCTTCGAAGACGTCGATGGCCACCACGCCGCCGCCCACTGCATTGGCGGCACGCACGCAGATCTCGTTCAGCTCCGGTGTGACTGGGCAGTTACTGGCCTTGCCCCCGCGCGCCGTATTGGTGATCCAGTGCTCAGACGTGCGGTAAATGGCAGCGATCGTCTCACCGCCGACGACAAAGGCGCGGATGTCGCGCAGTGGCTTGTTGACGTACTCCTGGATATAAAAGATCGAGTGATGGTAGGATCCCAGCACTTCCTTGTGTTCCAGGATGGCTTCGGCGGCCTCGCGGTCGTTGAGCTTGCTAAGAAGGCGCCCCCACGAACCGACTGCTGGCTTGAGCACAACCGGATAGCCCAATTGTTCAATCGCCTGGAGTGCACTCTCAGGCGTATAGGCAACCAGGCAGCGCGGCTGCGGCACGCCGGCCGCCGTCAGCGCACTCGTCGTCTGTAGCTTATTGCCGCAGTTGTCCGCTACCAGTGCCGTATTCACGGTCTTGATACCCTGGTCGTTGAGGATACGCAGGCTATACAGGGCACGGCCGTGGCTGATGCAGCGCTCCACCACGACGTCGAAGTCCTGGAACTGCCGTGTGTGCGCCTCGGCCGTAATATCGAAAATGAGTGTGTTATCGTCGACCAATTCCAAATCGACGCCGCGCCGGTCGAACGCCTCGAAGAGCAGTTTTTCCTCGGCGCGCACGCGTGAATAGAGAATGCAGACACGCATGTTACTCGCCCCAATCCTCTTCTTCTTCAGGCGCCGGCGCCAGCTCGAGCGGTTCGATACTGGTCACTTCCAGATCGACGCCACACTCTGGGCACTGCACAATTTCATTCTGCATGACATTGGTCACTTCGATCTCGGCAAAGCATTCGGGACATTCAGCAGTGCCGGATGCGGTCTTGAGCGCCATAAGTCAGTTTCTCCTTGTGGTTGTCTATCGGTTTCTACAATCTGAGAGTTGAGAGCCGGGATTGGGCAGCTGTGCGTGAGGTGCATAGGACGATACAGTGCCCAGCCTCCGATCTCTCAACCATTCAATCTCTCCACAATTGCCGCCGTCATCGTTTCGGTTGTCGCTGCACCGCCAAGATCGGCCGACTGGAAGCCCTCGGCCAGCGTCCGTAGGACTGCGGCTTCTACCTGTTCTGCAGCACTGCCTTCGCCCAGTGCAGCGAGCAACTGCGCCGCCGCCAGGATCGCCGCACAAGGATTGGCCAGCCCTCTGCCGGCAATGTCGGGTGCGCTGCCGTGCACCGGCTCTACCAGCGTGAAGGTGTCGCTTGCATTGGCACTTGGCGCCAGCCCCAGCCCACCCACCAGCGCAGCCGCAGCATCGGAAAGGATGTCCCCGTACAGGTTGGGTGCCACGATGACATCGTAGCGTTCCGGCTCGCGGATCATACGGTACACCATGGAATCGACAATCTGCTCCTCCACCTGCACGTCGGGATACTCCCGCGCCACCGCCAGGCACGCCTCGCGGAAGAGACCATCGGTCAGGCTGAGGACATTCGCCTTATGCACGACCGTGACCAGTGGTGAGGGACGAGGGGGGAGGGATGAATGCAACATCAGAGATTGGCCTCTGCGCCGCTGCAGCAAAGCCCCGCGCAAGCGCGCCTGCTCGAAGGCTTTGCGCGCAATGCGCTCGGAGGCACGGCGAGTGATGACACGCTGGGCGACTGCAGTATTGCCGCCATCCTCCAGCCGTTCCTGGCGCACATAGAGGCATTCCGTGTTTTCGCGCACAATGAGCATGTCGATGCCAGGCCGGCTGCGGGGCACGGGCATGGAGACGACTGGCCGCAGGTTGGCATACAGGTCGAGTTGCTTGCGCAGCGCCAGGATCGGGCTACTGTAGCCTTCGACCTTGCGGCTGGGCGACTGCGTTGCGCCGAAGATGGCACCGTCGCAGCCGCGGATTGCGGAGGCAGTGCGCTGCGGCAGCGCACTGCCGGTGCGTTCAAAGACTTCCCAGCCGGCATCCAGTTCCACAAACTCGAATGCAAGCGGCAGCGCTGCCAGCACCCGGCGTGCGGCCGGCACCACTTCCTGGCCGACGCCGTCACCAGGAATCAGGGCAATTCGATAGGTCTGCAAAGAAGTGTCCCTCCTCTTACCATGCTCCGCTGTACGGCCCGCCGCCCAGCAAATACTCGCCCACGCGCGCCCGGCACGAACGCTGCATGTCGGCCGGTAGGTTGCTTAGGCTGAACCAGGCGCACCCTTCAATTTCCCAGGTGTCTGGCGGCAGCCCAGGCAAATCAAAATCCTCGCTCACATAGACGGCCACGTGATCGCTGCGTCCCTTGTGGTTGCCCAGGTAGAGACCCAACAAGCGCGGTTCGCCCTGCACCACTGCGCCGACCTCCTCGCGCGCTTCGCGCATCGCTGCAGCGGCCAGCGACTCGCCCCGCTTCACACCACCCCCTGGAAAGTACCACTTGCTGGCATAGGAGTGGTGGACGAGCAGCGTCATCCCGTCACGCACGAGCATGATACGCACGGAAGGCGTGATGGGCCGCAGGAGGAGCAGGAGCAGGTCGAAGCCATGGCGCGCAGCGCGCAGCAGCAGGGTGCGCAAACTCACGCTGCGGCCAGCCTTCGCTTCACATAGGCCACCAGGCCGCCTGCCTCGACAATCCCCATGACGCTGGCGCTCAGCGGCGGGAAGGCAAATTCGCCCGCCGCACAGCGGATCACGTGGCGCTCGGTATCGACTGTGACCGTCTCTCCGGCCTGAATGGCCTCAGCCGCTGCAGGACAGGCGATGGCGAGCAGGCCATTGTTGAGCGCGTTGCGGTAGAAGATACGGCTGAAGCTGGCCGCAATCACCGCACCGACGTTGTTGTAGAGCAGACACGTGGCAGCCTGCTCGCGACTCGACCCACAGCCAAAGTTGCGCCCGCCGACGATGACGTCGCCCGCCTGTACATTGGCAGCAAAGGTGGGATCGAGATCTTCCAGCGCATGGCGGGCAATCTCGGCGCGCTCGGTGACAGTATAGGTGTACTTACCCGGAAAGATGACATCCGTATTGACGTTATCACCATACTTCCAGACACGGCCTGTGATGAACATCGTTCCTCCTGCAAGATACTGAAGAGAGGGGGTGCAGAAACCAGGATTTTCGGGCAGCGCCGCTGCCGAGAGGGCGAACCTGCAACACCCTGGTCTCGATCAACCTTTCCTTTGGAGTCGGAGATCGGTACGCTGCCAAGCCAGGCAGACCGCACAGTCTTACCCTCGAATTTCCTGCGGATCGGCAATGACCCCTGCAACGGCTGAAGCTGCGACGACAGCCGGATTCGACAGATAGATTTCTGAGTCGGCCGTCCCCATGCGGCCGCGAAAGTTACGGTTGGCGCTCGAGATTGTCACTTCACCGGGCGCAGGAATACCCATATGGTTGCCCATACACGGCCCGCAGCCCGGAACGCCGATGACGGCGCCTGCCTCGACAAAGTCCTGGATATAGCCACATTCCAACGCTGCCTTCAGCACCTCGCTCGACGCAGGAATGACCAGGAAGCGCACCCCCGGCGCCACTCGCCTGCCGCGAATGATCTCGGCAGCTGCGGCCAGATCTTCCAGCCGCCCATTCGTGCAGGTGCCGAGGAAGGCCTGCTGGACGAGCGTTCCCGCCACAGCCGACAACGGCACGACTTTGTCCACACTGTGCGGGCAGGCAACGTACGGCTCCAGGTCGACGGCACGGTAGTGATGAACAGCCGCGTACATTGCCTCTGCATCTGGCAGAGAGGCAGAGAGAGAAAGAGGGAGGGAATCTCGTCCAGCCGATTGCTCGCTCTGCCCGGCTCCGCCTCTCCGCCCCAGGCGCTGTGTTAAATAGGCCACCGTCTTCTCGTCCGGCGCCACCCACGCAGTCTTGGCGCCAAACTCCGCCATCATATTGGGCAGCACCATGCGCGACTCCAGGCTCATCGCCGCAATAGCGCTGCCGTGAAACTCGACGGACATGTAGAGCCCGCCGTCTGCACCCAGATCGCCGATGACGCGCAGGGCGAAATCCTTGGCGGTGACGCCTGGCGGCAGTTCGCCCTCTAGCACGATCTTCATGCTCTCCGGCACGCGCAGCCAGAGTTCGCCCGTCGCCCACAGTGTCGCCACCTCGCTGCGGCCGATGCCAGCGCCAAACGCGCCGAGCCAGCCGTAGTGCGTCGTGTGCGAATCTGCGCCGAGGATGAGCTGGCCTGGGAGAACGATAGCCTCCTCACTCAGCACCTGATGGCAGATCCCGCGGCCTACCTCGAAAAAGTGACGAATCCCCTGTTCGCAGACGAACTGGCGAATTTCAGCGTGGTTCTGCGCGTGCCTGGTTGTCGGGGCGGGAACGGCATGGTCGAGCGTAATTGCGATACGCTCCGGGATCAGCACACGTTCCTGACCGAACTCTTGCCAGATGCGGCGGATGGCAGCGGTGTTGTCGTGGCTGAGCACAATGTCCGGCCGCGCATCGATGACCTGGCCGACTTCGACAAAATCAAGGCCGGCGGCGCGAGCCAGCGCTTTCTGGGCAAAAGTCTGTGTTATCTGTGCACTCATAGTTGTTTTTCGTAGAACACACTCAACGGATCGTCCCAATAGTCCGCAAACGGGCCAATTCGCACGTACCCCATCCGCTCATACAGGCGGATGGCCGCGTGCGAGTAGACACCTGTCTCCAGCCGCGCTACACCGACACCGTGCCTGCGCAGGTGATCTTCCAGGAAAGTCAAAATCTGCCAGCCCAGGCCCTGGCGACGGGCAGCGTCACAAACGAACATGCGCTTGATCTCGGCGTACCCTTCCAGCCTGAGCATGGCCGCGCCACAGCCGGCCACGGCCTCGTCGCTCCACGCAACGCAGAAGATGACGTTGGGGAGCGCCAACGATTCGACGTCGACTAGATGATTGCTCTCCGCCGGATAGAGCGACGCAGAATAGGCATCCGCTGCGCGGATCAGCGCACCAACCTCTGGCAGTAGCGGTGAGGCCAATGCGATCCTCGCCGTCATCGCAGCACTCCTACCAGAACAATTTGCCGTAGAGACAACAAGACACAAAGCTGCTCTAAGGCGCAAAGGCTGACAACGAGAGGGCAGAAGGGCTTCCCCCTGCTCTCTATGTCTTGCCTTCCGCCACAACGCTTGTGCATCGCAGTGCTTCTCAGGATCACAGTTCCTCCCGCAGCAGCAGGTAGGCAACAGCGGCGACGACGACACGATCCTTGATTTCGCCGCTGCGCACAGCCTCCTTCAGCCACCCAGGCGTCACCCAGGCAGAGGTGACGTATTCACCGTGATCGTGGTTGGTGGCCGCTGCCACCTCCAGGCCGCGCACTCGGTAGAGATGGCTGATGGCTATACCAAAACCGGGATTGTCCCACACCGCACCGAGATAGGCCACTGTCTCTCCATCGACTGCAGCAGGGGCGTAGCCGGTCTCTTCGCGCAACTCACGCAGCCCGGCCGTCTGCAAATCTTCGCCCCGTGCGGCCAGCCCACCCGGCACCTGCCAGATGACCTCTCCCACACCGTGGCGATATTCGCGCTCCAACAAGAGATCGCCGGCTGCGTTGAAGCCAATCACGCCGACGCCGATGCCGGGCGGTTCCAGCCGCGTGTATTCATAGCGCTTGCCGTCGGGCAACTCCACGTTGTCGACGACGACGCCGATCCAGCGATTGCCAAAGACGCGCTCGCTGGACAACGTTTTCCAGGCGAAAGGCTCTTGGTAGGACACCCTCTGCGCTCCGATCTTGCTCTTGTAGATGAAGGCAACCGTACTCAACGTATCCAGGCAATAGTCGCCGGTGATTTACGTCGACGTGTGTTCGATCCCCTCGATGACATCGACACTGATGAGCTTACTGTGATACTCGCGCAGCAAGAAATCTACGTCGTCCAGAGTGATGCGCTTCTGGTCGGCCAGTGCCTTGATATGGGCAGTGACGACCTTGACATCGTCGTCGTTCAAATTGAGCTGCAACTGTTCCGCGCGCTCCTTGATAGCGTTCCAGCCAGTCAGGCGGTGCGCTACGTGGATGTAGCGGCTCAGCCCGAAGTCACCAGGGTCGAGGATCTCGTAGGTGCTTGGGTTGTTCAGAATTGCCTTGGCATGGATACCAGCCTTGTGCGTGAAGGCAGTGAAGCCGGTGATGTAGTTATTGAAGGGCACGTCCACATCGACGAGCGTGGCCACGTAGTTGTCGATCTCGCGCAGCAGCGGCAGGTTGTACTTGGCACGCACTGCCTGCGGGTCGTGGGCGTACATGCGTGCGACCAGACCGCCCAAGGGCGTGATGCCGTTCCGCTCGCCAATGCCGAGCACGGAGGTGTCGATGTGGGTGGCGCCGGCCTCCAGGGCACAGAAGGCATTGGCAACGGCGCAGCCTGTGTCGTTGTGGCCGTGAAATTCGATGTCGCAGCTGACGACGCCGCGCAGTGTCCTGATCAGCTCATAGACCTGGCGCGGGTTGGCGACACCCACAGTATCCGCAATGCCGACCCGGTTCACACCGATCTGGTCGACAGCTCGGTAGATCGTGAGCAAATCCACCAGGTCGCTGCGGAAGCTATCTTCCGAGCTGAAACGCACTTCCAACCCCTGGCTTTTAATGAACTCGATGACCTCGATAGCGGAATCGATGATGTAGGGGATATCCTTGCCGTGGGAAAACTCGCGCAAGAGGCTGCTCGTACCGAAGACGACATCGATACCGTCGGCGCCGGTGTCGATGGCAAGTTTGGCATCATCCATATGACAACGCACGTGGGTGAGGATTTTGGTCTTCAGTCCCAGCGTAGCGATACGCTCCAGGTCGGCACGACTCTGCGGGCTGGCGGCTGGCGAGGTCAACTCGATGTACTCCACGCCAAAGGCGTCGAGCAAGCGGGCTATCTCCGCTTTCTGGTCGCTGGAGAAGAAGGCATTGGCAAACTGCTCGCCCTCGCGCAGGGTAGACTCGATGATAGCAAAACGGTCAAGACTCACGGCGCACACTCCTGTGATTGCAGACGAATAAAAAACCGGCTCATCCGTCTGGATGGCCGGTTGGGTATCGTCACTGAACCCGAGCAAGCACAGATCACCAGACAGTTTGGTCCGGCGCCTACTTCTTGCTCTTCTTGTTGATGATGAGTGCTGTCAGCACGGCGTCTGTTCGATCCTGATCGGCTCATAATGCCAAATCCGGCACGGATGGTACCTGATCGGTGCATGTGTGTCAAATCGAAATTATCCCGATCGTCGATGTGGCGCTGACCGTGCGTCTCCACCCACCAGACAGTGTCCTACGGCATAGGGATAGGATAGGCGGCGGCGAGTATCTATGGATAGACGGCGGGTGAAGCGATCGACTGTATCGTCCAGCGCTACTCTATGTCAGGGCATCCAGAAGCGATACAGATTGAAGCCGAATGCCACAAGGTCGGGAAGGATATTCAGTTGCAAAATCAGGAGCCAGACGGCGTCCCAGAAGAATTGGCTGAAGGCATCGACATACCAAAAGAGAAAAATCAGCAACAGGAAACCGAAGGAGTAGATAGGGGCCAACATGCGGTGCACGCTCAGCGGCAGCCACGGCGCCAGGATGCCAAAGCCATCGAGGCCCGGGATCGGCATCAGGTTGAGGACGATGGCAGTGATCTGCAGGAAGACCAGGAGCGCAATCGACGACCAAAAGGCCGGGCGATCCGTGTAAAAAACACTGTCGCCGTTGAGCAAGAAGGGCAGTGCCAGCAGCGCAGCAAAGATAGCATTGGCTGCAGGGCCGGCTGCCGCAACCATGCTCTGCATCCCGCGCGTGCGAATGGCGCCCATGTTCACGTAGACTGCGCCGCCGGGCAACCCGATCCCGCCGAGCAGCAGAAAGATCACGGGCATGATGATGCTGAGCAGCGGGTGTGTGTACTTGAGGGGATTCAGCGTGAGATAGCCGCGCTCTTCCACGCTGTAATCGCCACCCCAGTAAGCCGTCACGGCATGGCCGAATTCGTGCAGCGCCAGCGAGACGATCCAGCCCAGCGTGACAAAGATGAAGACGGCAATCGGATGCGCATCCTCTTGCCAGTACAGCCAGGCGCCGGAGGCAAGCAGGGCTGCCAGCAGGCCGAGAAAGATTGGGCTGATGCGCCACCCTGCGCGCGCCTTCGCCTGGCGGGCTTGCTGTTTTTGTGCGGCCACTGCGGTCGCCGCAAGCTCATAGACGCTCACCGGAGCCTGGCTGACGGCGTTGCGGTCGATCTGCCACACTGCCAGCAATTCCGCCAGTTCGTGGTCTGGGCTATCGAGCACACCGACCAGCAGATCGCGCGTCGTGGCGAAGGGGGATCCAACTGCCTCTGCCTCGGCAAAGCTTGTAGCGAATGCACCCTGCAGAGAAGAGTCCAACTGGCCCTGGGCGGCATTGTGCCCCAAAATGATCTGGCGTGAACCAAACAGATCGACAAGCTGTTTCGCCATCGACACGGGGTCATGGCCCAACGCAACCAGCACGCCGTAGGCATCGCCATCCCTTTGCTGTAACACGCTGGCCATGAGGTGGCCGGACGAGATGAGTGGCGCGCGGGCGCGTCCGGCAATCCTACTGGCCAGCTGCAACGCAGCCAGTGCCTGAACTGAGAAGCGATCGGACGTCAAGTTCACCATGCTGTCCACCTCATTGCTCGATTATAGTACAAGTCAGCAGATTTGCGATGGAATCGCTGCCCTGAGTATGCTTATATCTATGGTATTCCCGGAATGGCTCGCGACCATCAACCCGGTCTGGCTCGCCCTGATCGCCACCTGCTTCACCTGGGGCGTGACCGCACTGGGCGCGGCGATGGTCTTTTTCTTCAGGACGGTCGACCGCCGCGTGCTCGACGCAATGCTTGGCTTCGCCGCCGGTGTGATGATAGCCGCCTCCTTCTGGTCGCTGCTGGCACCGGCCATCGAAATGGCGCAGGAGAGCGGCGGCAACGGCTGGTTTCAGGCGGCGACAGGCTTTCTCCTGGGCGGGGTCTTTGTGGCCGGCATCGACAAGGTGTTGCCTCATGTGCACCTGGGGCTGCCCCAATCGCAGGCCGAAGGTATCAGGACGCAGTGGCAACGCAGCATCCTGCTGGTCATGGCGATCACGCTACACAATCTGCCAGAAGGGCTGGCTGTGGGCGTGGCGTTTGGTGCGCTGGGCGCCGGGCAACCGGCCGCAACGCTCGGCGCCGCAGTCGCGCTGGCCATCGGCATCGGCCTGCAAAATTTTCCGGAGGGCATGGCGGTCTCGCTTCCACTGCGGCGCGAGGGCTTTGCACGCACAGAAGCCTTCGTATACGGCCAGGCGTCGGGCATGGTCGAGCCGATCGGCGGCATCATCGGCGCACTGGCCGTGCAGATCGTTGCGCCCATTCTGCCCTATGCGCTGGCCTTTGCCGCCGGCGCCATGCTCTTCGTGGTCGTCGAGGAACTGATTCCCGAATCGCAGCAAGGCCACAACACCGACCTCGCCACAGCCTTCACCCTGGTTGGTTTCGTCGTCATGATGGTGATGGATGTGGCACTGGGATAAGAAGGTGAGCGGGCAGTCTCTCACCCCCGCATCCCCGCACGCTGCGCCAACGCAAGCGCAGCGTGGTTGTGGCGTCGCACCAACTCAACCAGATCGAGGCCAATCGGCTGCCCGCCACGCACGCGCAGGGCGCCGCCGACGATGGCCCAATCCACCGGCTGCGGCTGACAGAAGACCAGCGCAGCGACTGGGTCGTGGACTGCGCCCCCTGCGTGCCAGAGTGTGTCCAGGCGGAAGGCCACCAGGTCGGCTGCCATGCCGGGCGCCAGCACACCAATGTCCTCGCGGCCGAGCACAGCCGCCCCGCCCCGCGTGGCAATCTCCAGAGCCTCGCGTGCGGTCATGGCACGCGGATCGCCCAAAACACGCTGCAAGAGCAGACACTGGCGCACTTCGTTGAGCAGGTGGCTGCCGTCGTTGGAGGCACTGCCGTCCACGCCCAGCCCCACCGGCACACCTGCGTCACGCAGGGCGCGCAGCGGTGCGATGCCGGACGCCAGGCGCATGTTGCTCGTCGGGCAGTGGGCCACGCCGGTGCGCGTGCGGGCGAAGACGTCGATCTCCGCCCGGTTGAGGTGGACGCAGTGCGCGTGCCAGACGTCGTCGCCGGTCCACTCCAAGTGCTCGGCATAGTCACCTGGCCGGTAGCCGAAGCGTGCCAGGCAAAATACCTCCTCGTCCTGCGTCTCGGCCAGGTGGGTGTGCAGATGCACATTCATGGCCGTGCCAAAGCTGCGCGCCAGCGCTGCGCTCTGGCGCATGAGTTCAGGGGTCACGCTGAAAGGGCTGCACGGAGCCAGCACGACCCGGCGCATGGCGAAGCGGGCAGGATCGTGGAAAGTCTCGACCACGCGACGGCTGTCGCGCAGGATAGCCTCCTCGTCCTCGGTCACCCGATCCGGTGGCAGGCCACCCTTGCTCTCGCCCAGACTCATGCTGCCGCGCGCGCCGTGAAACCGCACACCGATTGTGTCGGCCGCCGCAAACTGATCATCCAGCCTGGCGCCGTTGGGCCACAGGTAATGGTGGTCGCTGGAGGTCGTGCAGCCGGAAAGCAGCAGCTCGGTCAACGCCAGCTGCGTGCTGACGAAGACATCGTCCGGCGTCAGTTCTGCCCAGATTGGATAGAGCGCCTTGAGCCAGTCGAAGAGCACAGCATCCTGCGCAGCGGGAATGACACGCGTCAGCGTCTGGTAGAAGTGGTGGTGGGTGTTGACAAAGCCAGGCAGCACGATGCAGCCGCGCGCGTCCATGACTTCATCGGCGGCAGCGCGCAGGGCGGGCGGCAGATCAGCGGTGGCGCCGACCCAGACGATGGCCGGGCCGTCTGTGACGAGCGCACCGTCGTGCAGTTCGTGTCGCGCGTCGTCCATTGTGACGAGCAGATCGGCATGTTCGATACAGATGGAACGCATAGGCTATCCCCTTGGAACTATGGGCGTTGGTAGAAGTCTGCTCTCAATCGACGGCTGCGCAGACGGGGCTCTCGGCTAGAGGCGCAAGGTGACCCAGGCAGGATCGTGATCGCTGCCGTCACCCGCATGGCTCGTGCGGCGGTCGATCCAGCCGGCCACCTGCTTGCGCGCCAGGGACGGGCTCAGCCAGAGCTGATCGTAGAGTTCGAACCGGGGCGCTTGGCCGCGCGGCTTGTAGCGATGGGTCCATGCGGTGCTGGCGGGGTTGTGCGAGTCAGGGCGCTCGCGTTTGGCCGGACGCGTCTCCTTGGGCGCGGCCAGGCCGTTCACCCAACCCGCAGCCCGAAACGCGGCAAGGCTCCTGGCCTCGACGCCGTCGTTCATATCGCCAGCGACGACGTAGCTGCTGTTGGGCCGCGTGCGTGAACCGACGATGCTGGCCACCATCTCCGCTTGGCGTCGCCGCCGTTCGAGAATGCGAGCGCGTGCCGAATCGTTGTCTTGATCCCAGCGGCTGTAGTTGCTCTTGAGATGGGTGTTGAAGAGGGTGAAGAGTCGCTCGCGCCGCTTCGGCTCCAGGATGTCGACCTCCAGCAGGTCGCGG